>NZ_JASCYH010000034.1:0-31166 GCF_030011715.1 Gulosibacter sediminis
GTCATCGTGATGATGCCTTTCGAGTGGGATGTGAGAGTTTCCTCGAAGGATCACACGGTGGCCGCGCTTTACGTCGTGAACGACGAGCTGGCCACCGTGGGCTACACCACTCTAGGGGGCACTACTCCAAGCCGGTCCAGGACGCTGGCACCGTGACGAAAACAAGGTGATCTGGATCGCCGACTTCGAAGAGGGCCACACGCCGCCGGACCGCGCCTTGCTCATCGAGTTGCTCGGCACCCTGACGTGCACACCAGCGAAACTCCTTCCCCTCGTCGAAGAACTTGATGAACTGTCAGTGATCGGCGACGATCCCGTTCGTCGACCGATGGACCTCAGGTCAGCGAGGCACACATTTGACCAGACAATCTCGATACAGCGCACGCATAACACGGTGCGCGTTGTCGCTGACTGCGTGCCCGACGGTTTTGGGAATCTTCGCTGGCAGGCAGTGGCTTCTCAAGCGGGGCGAGACATCGCGACGTCGCAGCTCTTTGAGACTTGGGGCCTCTGGCAGGTCCCCGACTCCCCCGGAACGAATCAAGATTTCGACGTTCGAGTTCTCGTCTTCGACGGTTTCGGTAACGTCATCGCCCAGCAACAGCTGACGAAAAACCAAGTCCAAACCGACGTAGATAAAAGCAGCTAGCCCATGATCAACATTTATGCCCACAAGACCACCGTCAGGGGAGACTCCGGCAACCTCGGCGACATGATGGGGTTCCACATTGCCGACTGGTTGCTCGGGCCCGACAAGTATCGGCGCCTCGGGATTCGGCAGAAGGACGCGCTTCCTGCCGGGACCATCTCGCTCGTCGGCTCGGTAATCGCGGGGCTCGTCGACGCACCCGTACGTATCATCGGCGGCGGCCTGATTAACGGGAACCCTCGCCAGTACGGCAGTGATATCAGCATTGAAGCGGTCCGGGGCTTCTTGACGCAAAGTGTCATCGAACGCGACACCGGCCAGGTTCCGGTAGTCATCGCTGACCCTGGCATGCTGCTGTCCCGGATCGCTCCGCTGGCCCCGGTGCCACACCGCAAGAAAATGGGGTTCATCATCCACGATGTAGATCGGGACGAATTCGCCAATCGCTACCCCGACCAGGTCGAAAACATCGTGGACAACTATGCGCCCAAGGCAGAATTCGTTCGCCAGCTTTCGGGGTACGAGGCGATCGCTTCCACAAGCCTTCACGGTTGCATTTTTGCGCACTCCTACGGGATCCCCGTCGCACCGTTTGTCCTCACGGACAGAGTGTTCGGCGGTGATTTCAAGTTCCGAGACCACTATTCCGCGTTTGGCATTGACGCCCGACGAAACCCACTCGACGGCCCGGTGGAGTCAGTCTTGGCGAGCGTGATGTCGTTCCCGCAGCCCACAAGAGACCAGAGCGCCCAGCTCATGGATCTCCAAATTCAGACGATTGCGCGAGCGCTGCGGGCGTAACCCTGAGTCCGAGAGTTTGGGCGAGCTGCCCGTGCCGGGTTGCCGCTAGACAGCACGTCGGTGCGTCAAAATAGCGTCGCCAAAGTCAAAGTAGGCGCGGTCCACGTAGTGATACGGCGCAACGCCCCAGAGATGCTCAGTCGTCGACACACACGATTCAGGGTCCTGCTGCAACACGGTGAAGCCGAGGTCCTCGAGTTTGGCATAGTACCGGTCGTACATAGCGTTCCACTCAGCAATCGGGCGACCGCTAGGGCCGTCAATCGTTTCACCTTCAATTGAGGTCTCCGCGAACTTCGCGCCCAGCACGAACACTCGATCCATAGCGGGCTCGAGGGCAGCTCGCACTTTCTCGGCCGCTTTCGACCACAGGGCAAAGTGCTTGTCCGTGCCGAACTTGATCCACTTGCGAAGGTCCGCAGAGCTGACGAGGCCAGTGCGGCGCATCTCCCCCGACCAGGTGACATATGTCCCATTCAGAGGAATTACTCCCAGCCGCTCATCAATGAGGTCGAGCAAGATGACGTCGCTGGCAAGCGCTTGATCGCCGCCGATCAGACGCTTGCCCATCGAACGAAAGTCAAAATCAACCATTCGGGCCTGAAATTTGGAGGCCAGTTCGTACCGGGGCGGAGCGACGGGCTTCGAAAAGGCGCTGATCCATGACTGCCGCGCGAGGTAGTAGCTGACCTCGAAGCGGTCGGGGTCCAACCTCACGAGGTCCCGCGAGACGCACGAGCCATACATGAATACTCTCAGTCGCGACGTTTCGCTCATACGCTCAGACTTCCTGCGACGCTGCACGATCGGTGACCTCACCGTCTCGGCGGATGAACGCTCGAACCGTCACCGCGGGAGGCACGTCCTCAAATACCGCGTTCGCGGATTGGCCGTAGGCGCGCACGTCTATGCGTTTGTTGCCACGCATGACCTGCAGCGCAAGCTGAGCACCAGACTTCTTGACGTCGTCGAAGTTCGTTGAAACCTCAAGACGACGACCTCGCCGCTTGGCTTCGACTTTGAACCGCCCTGGCAAAATCCCAAACCACAACTCAGAAGTACGCCCCGTGGGCACCTGCTTTTGGCTCAGCCCGAGCACATCGCGCGCGGTCGACAGCGTCTGGGACCCCAATCCCACGAGTTGGAACCCGTCCTTGCGTTGCCGCGAAAGATTTTGTCCCCATCGCATATAGACGAAGCCAGCAACGAAGTTGCGCACCGCATACAGCCCAACTCCATGGTGCGCCATCTTGCGCTGCTGCTCCTTATCCATGATTTCGGGGATCGACCATGCCGACCGCTTCGCCAGATCGTCTCGCGCACCCGGCTTGTCGATGACGTAGAACTTGTCGCCAGTGAGGGTCCGCTCGAGAGCAACCGTGCGCACCTCGACCTCATGATCGCCGATGTAGGCGAGATTGACATCCAGCAGCCCGAGCGCCAAGTCTTCTTGGTGCGCAATCCGCTCGTCAGACCTCGCCGCTTCGGCGACGGTCACCAGCGTCGTCGTGTGCCAGGGCAGCCAGATGTCATCGTCATCCAGTGTGACGCGGATCAGCCGGTCGTACGCGCCGAAATCGACCGCCGCGCACGACGACGTGAAGAGCTGTTCCCGGTAAGGTGCATGCTTGCTCGGGTTCTTTTGCCAATCCACGCGAGTCGGGTCGCCTTCGGGGTAGCCGATCCCGGGGTGGTCGTAGGTGTGAGTCGTGATCGAAACGCGGGCATCCCGCACTTCCGCCCAGCGGTCGATTTCGCCCTGCACCTTGTCGATCCAGGTGCCCTTGTCTTGCGAGACATAGACCACCACGGACAGCTCAGCGTGGGCCGGCACTTGCTGCTTCGACAGCGACTCGAGAGTCAGCTGAAGTCGCTCGAAGTAGGACGAGAGAATGTCAGGGTCGTTCTCAAAGTCGCAGAAGATCATCTCAAGCAGGATGAGCGTCGATGCGGGTTCATTCATCGCGGATTCCTAACCGAATGCAACTTAACGTTCGTCTTCGACGAACACGTCGCCCGCGCGCACGACCCGCTCGTCGTCCCAGCGCTCGAGGGTGAGGTCGAGGTATTTCGTCAGCACGTGCCGGTACGGCATGCTGTGGCCGTCGCCGAAGTAGCGAATGTCGAACTCCATGCCGCCGTCGGCACTCACCGTGCTCTCGAGTGGCAGGTCGAGCTGAGTCGCGAGGTGCCCAAGATGGTTCTCCATGTGGAACATGTCACCACTGTTCTGCACGATGAGCGCGCGGTTGCGCATCTGCGTCGTCGAGGTGACGGCGTCGAGCGCCGACAGCCGCCCGGGCAGCGCGGCGCGAGCCTCCTCGAAGTTAGCGAAGCTCGGCAGCGCGACCTGCATGAAGCGCTTGACGAAGCGCTGGTAGTACTCCGCGATCGTCACCTGCGGGTTGAACGAAAGTGCGCGCGAACCGGGCACGTGCGACGACGCCATGAGCGACGCGAAGCCACCCGCCGAGCCGCCCATGAACAGCACCCGTGCGAGGCCGAGCTTGTCGCGCAGCTGCGTGGCCAGGCGCACGACGCGAGCAAGTTCATCCGACTCGCGCGTGCCGACGTACCACCCGATCTGCAGGTCGGCCGCCAGCGCGAGCGTCGGGTCGCCGACATAAAGCACGTGCTCCTGGCGCTCCTTCATCGTGCCGAGCCACTCGAAGCGCGGCAGCGTGTACTTCTCGCGGTCGATCGCGCCGTGTAGCACGACGACGAGCGTGTCGGTCGTGCCCGGCTGGTAGAGCGCGTGCAGCGGCCCGCGCTCTTGCCGCGACTTGTCGGGCGCGAACACGTAGTGGCCGCGCTTGCCGTTCGGTGCAAACAGCGAGGGGTCGGCCCACTGGATTACCTCGGCGTCATGCCGGGTATCCCGCTGAGGTGTTGCAATCGTCATTCTTGCTCCTGGGCGGACGGCGAGATCGCTTCCGCTAGCTCGGCCAGCACATCGTCAGCGCCAAACCGTTCCTGCACCATCGCCGCGAGCTGGGTCGGGTTGCTCTTCGCTGAAAGCACCCGCTGCGCCATCTCTTCGACGGTCGCGCTGATCCACTCTCGAGGATAGATGAGATCGGCGCCCGGCCAGTCAATCGACGTCGGGAGGGCCCCCGAGGCCGCGCCGTCGGGGATCGTTAGGTGGAACGACTCGAAGTCGCTCACCGACACAGCGACGCCGATATTGCGGTACCACTCCTCCATGTCGGGCCCGAAGCCGTCGAAGACGACGGCGCCCTCGCGCTTCGCGTTGATCGCGTCGATCCGCGCATACTGCGCGTCATAGTACGCCATCTCGTCGGGTCGGTTGAGCATCCACGGGTAGTCGGCGGGCTGCTTGCCCTTGATGCGCAGCTTGTAGCCGCCGTCGACCTCGAGCAGGCGCTCGAGCAGGTCAAGGGCCCGGTCGAGTCGCTTCGGCTGCGCGACGATACCGACGAGACCGAGCGTATGCTCGGCGCCCTCCTGCTTCGGCAGCTGCAGCGACGTGACGTCAACGGGGTTCGGAATCACCCGCGTCTTCTTCTGGGGCACGCCGTGGCTCTCGATCGCGGCACGGCGAATGAGCTCGCCGACGAAGATGTACTCGTCGACGTTCTTGTGCGCAATCGCGCGCAGGTGCGGCCGGCGCAGCTCCTGCGAGTGGACGCGAACGACGAGCCGCTGGTGCGGCTTAACGCGCTTCGAATACCACTCGGCGTTACCGAGCGCCCACTCGCAGAATACGATGTCGGCGCGCTCGAGCAGCTCCTCGGAGCGCTCGGCGTCGTGCTTCGTGTGGCTCTCCCACTCGTCGAGCAAAATCGTGTGCCCGGCCGCCTCGAGCGTCTCGATGAGAGTGCGCGCGAACTTCAGGTCGTGGCCGGCGACCAGGATGCTCTTGCTCGCGTTGTTCTCGCCTGGCACCGCGGTCTCAGCCTCTTCGACGGGCAGCGTGTACACCGGCTCGGCTGGCGCGAACAGCAGCTCGACGCCAGTCACCGGGCGCGTGTTCAGCGCGCGCTCGAGCCCGTGGCTGAACTCAACCAGGTCGCGACGCACGAGCCCCTCGGTGCCGTTCGGCACATCCATCGGCATCGCGAGTGCAACGCCCGCATCGTCGGCGGTCGCGGTGCGGAAGGTGATGCGGTTCCAGTCACCGAAGCGGGTCGGCAGCAGGAGGTCCTCGAAGTGCGTGCGACCGACGGGCGCCGACACCTGGCCGAGCCAGTCAGACTGTGACTGCTCAATCGCGGCGGCACCCCGCACGCGCACTCCGAGAGACGAGAGGCGCTCACTCGCCGCGCCAAAGCCGTCGCTCACGAACACCTCGCGCGGCAGCACTGACTGACGCGCAACGCTGTCAAGCACGGCGTCGTCGCTCGCGTCGAACGCGAGCCCGTAGCTCGCCCCGACTCGGGCGGCCACGGGGATGCCCGCGGTGCGCGCGAGCAGCACGAGCGCGGTGTCGACGGTATGGGCTCGGTAGATGGCACGCATCTGGAACCAGGCCTCGCGCACGCGCTCCGCGGGGTGGGTGCTCCAGTTGTGCAATAGCGCACGCCACGTCGCGTTGTCGTTCGTGGCGGGGATCACGCCCCCAAACGTCTCGGTGATGCCGCGGCCCGGGCCCGAGAGCACGACGCCACCGCAGCCGGCGACCTCGACCACGCGGCGCGAGAACATCGAAGGCGATTCGGTCACCGAGTTCACGTTGAGCTGCGCGAGGTGTGACTTGTACGAGTCGATGACTTGGTCGTACGGCAAGTGACCGCGGACGAACTCCTGCAGGTCGTCGGGGAACTCGTAGGGAGAGTCGGGGAACGCGAGTTGCCGGTCGTAGATCGCGAGGCCCACGCGCGTTGCGGCGTTGAGCAGGCGCCGCAGCTGGTGCGAGCGCTCGGCGTAGCGGTCGCCGTAGTAGGTGCCAGCGTACGCGGCGGTGGGGTCGTACTCGGTGCGCGCGGGCAGCGGGTTGTGGATCGCGGGCTGCGCGTAGAACGGCAGCGCCGAGGCCGTTTTCGTGATGGCGCCGGGCGTCTCGAGATAGGGCACGATCATGTTCGCGTCGGTCGTGAAGACGTGGTCGCAGCGGGCGGCCGTCTCGCGGAACCGGGCGAAGTGCACCGGGTCTTCCTTGTTCCAGAAGACGGTAGGGATGCCGAGCTCGCGGCAGCGCTCGAGCGCGCCGTAGAGGTCGGCGTTCTCTTGCTCGCCGTAGTGCCCAACACCGCGGGTCCACTGCCCCTCGTTGCCTGCCCAGGCCGACTCGATGAACACGAGGTCGAACGCGTCGGGCGAAGCGAGCTGCTCGCGCCAGCGGTCGCGGTCGATCGGGGTGACCTGCATTGAGGCGGCGAGGGTCGCCGAGGTGAATTCGTCGGCGACGAGGCCGACCCGCAGCGAGCTCAGCGTGCGCGGGGCGGGCAGCGCCTCGGCATGGCGGGCGCGGGCGAACTCGTAGGCGCCCGTGATCTTGTGGCCGAGGCCCGACCAGGTTCGCTCGTCGATGGTCCACAGGCGCGCCTTACGGCCGAGGTCGGCCCGCAGCTCCGGGTCTTCGATCAGGCGCTGCAGCTGGTCGGCGAGCGCCGACGCGTCGCCGGCCGGGAACACGAGACCGCGAGCCTCGTCAGGACCCGCGATGTCAAGGTGCGGCGCGACGTCGGAGAACACGACGGCCTTGGCGGAACTGAACGCTTCAAGCGGCTTCAGCGGCGACACGAGCTCCGTCACTGCCGAAGAGACCCGCGGCAGCGGCATGATGTCAAAGGTGCTGAGGAGTCGCGGCATCTCCTCCATCGGCAGTCGCCCGGGGAAGGTCACGGTCGTGAGCCCGAGTTCATCTCGCTGTCGTTTGAGGCCCTTCACGGTATCCCCGGACCCGGCGATGGCCACTTGATGCACGATCCCGCGTTCGGCGAGCTTGGCCGACGCTTCCACAAGCAGCGAGAGCCCCTCATACGGCACGATGCTGCCGGCGAAACCCAGCACCGGCACGTCGGTGCGGATCTTGTGGCTGGCCGCGTACGACTCGTCCTTTGGCAGCGGCACGAACTGATTTGTGTCCACGGCGTTGGTAGCAAGGATCATCTTGGCTCGGTCGACGCCGCGGCGTTCGAGTTCATCGGCGACCTGCGTCGTGATCACCAGAACCGAGTCTGCCTCGTTGGCGACGAGCGTTTCGAGCCGTTCCATGCTCTTGTATCGCTCCGTGTTTTCCCAGCCGGGCTTCTCGGCTGCCTCGGTGATTTCCCAAAGCCCACGTACTTCGTACACGAAGGGGACGCCGAGTCGACGGGCCGCGATCAACGCCGCGAGGGCGGTGCGGAAGTTCGAAGCCGAGTGAATGATCGAGGGGCGTTGAAGACGCGCTTCGCGAACGAACGCATCGGCCGCCGCAAGAATGTAGTGGTCAATCGCGGTGCTGCCGAGACCGGGCCCGGGCAGATGCACGTACTCGACATCGTCAACCGCACGAACGGTGCGTTCTTGGCTTGGCTTTTCAACATCTGACGGCCCGTCCCACGGGTAGCCGGCGCGCGCCACGACGGTGACATCGTGCCCACCGTCACGAAGACCCGCGGCAACACCGCGAGTGCGTGTCGAGTAGCCGTTCGAGTTGAACGCCGGCGTCGAGTGGACGCAATACATGATCCGGCCTGGCTCCGCAGAATAGGCGATGCCCGGCGCTCGCGCCGGGATCGTCGCCGCGTTCGACTCGATACGTTCGTACCCCTTGATTTGCTCAACGAGGCGCGAATACTGGGGTGTGAACTTCTCGACGATCTCCGGGTGGCGGTCGATAAGGTCGGCTGGCTCGTGAATCAAACCAAGCTGGTACCACTGTCGGTTGATGACTCGAGACAGGGTGTCAGCGTTGGGCTCAGCCTCAAATTCTTCCAGAAGCTGTTCGATCGAACGCTGGCTCACCGGAACCGCTTTGGGGGTCGAGATGATTGATTCCGACGGTCCTGCTGCGGCGGCGTTTTCCGCCGCCGACGCCAGCGTCTCATCACCGCTCGATTCAGCCGCCGCTGCATCACTGCCAGCCGACGGCCCGGTAGCCTCAAGTCGCTCAGTCGGCTGGAGCAACTTCTTCGCAGCGGTCGCGGGCCACAAGACGGAGCGCCCAACCTGCATGGCGCGAGACCCACGTACACGCTTCAGGTCTTCCTTCAGCCGTGCTGTCTCGCGACGGTATGCGTCGAGTGACCCGTTGGCACGAATAAGGTCGACTTTCAGCTGGTCACGCTGCTTCTGCAGGTGTTTCAGCTCCTCCGCGAGCTTGTCGCGATCCTTTGCCGCGTTCTTAAGTGCGGAGAGTTCGCCCTCGACCTTCGCGAGCTTCTTCTTGTCACGATCATGACGCTCCTGCAGAGCCACGAGACGAGCCGCAACCGCAACGGGATCCGAAATGAGCTCCGCTGTCCGGAGGGCCTCGATGTAGTCCCGCGAGCGTCGTTCGTCCGAATGCATGCGTGTATCCCCTCCAGCGCGTCGGCCACCGCAGCCCTGCAACTTCGGCATGATTGTATCGATGCTGAGGAACCTCTTGGTTGCCCATACCCCAGGGGAGATCGCCACTTCAGCCTCCGACACCATCATGGCGCCACACCCAGCTGGGATCATCGTGGATAGAAATACGGCCAACTGCCGTGAGAACGGGAGAAACAGAAGAGAAAGAATTCCGCGGCAATCTTTTCGCTCACATGTCTCGAAGACTTCGATCCCAAACGCGTGCACTGCCCCTTTTCCTGCGACAATCTGCACGGGGCTTAGTGGCTTCATCGATCCCACCAATGTCAGGAAGATCGGACTTAGTCTGACTTCGAGGCTCGACGATGAATTCCAACTTCAGCAGATCGTTGGGCCGTTGGCCGTGGGCGATGCCGTTTCGCAGCTTCGCGTGACAGCCGTACACCTCTGCAAGCTCCGCAGACACTTCGGGACACTAGTGAGTAAGTTCCTCGGAGACCCCAAGGTCACGCAGAAGCGTCGCTCTCACTCTGCAATTACCGAGGAAGTTTCGCACGAGATCGTGCCCTGGCAAGCAACCATGCCTTGCCAACGACGATGAACCAGCGGGCGCCATAGGGCTCAATTTCTACCTCGGTGAAGCCCTCCTCACATAGCGACGACTACCCGATCAATTTCGTCGAATAGCCCGAATACGGCTCAACCTCAGCTGCCGAATAGGAGCGACCCACAACCGGCGCAGGCAAATTGGTGCATCTGATTCACAGGGCCGATAAAATTGGCAGCGCGCGAGTGGCACTATCTATCTTGTGAGGAGGTCTTCAAGCAGGCTTGCCATCCCTTCTATAAGGCCAGTAGCACCACCCTCATCAAGAATCATTGGATAGTAGTTCGGGGTAACGAATTGACTACGTCTCTGAAAATCCCTATTAATTAACTCGGGAAGGAATATTTCAAGTACGCGACAGTCATCCGGAGCAAAACAAATATTCGCCATACCAGCACCATGTGATGCCACGATTACCTGAGCGCACGAGAATTTGTCGACCTGCTCCTCGAACGAATGCTCCTCCGCAAAGAAAATCTCAAACCCAAGGGAACGCAAGTAATTCTCAATTATCCACTCATCAGGCAGGCTTCGCTGCGATTTGGATCGTGATACATAGATCAGTTCACTCGACGAGGCACCAGCAGCCGTGTTTCGCAATTGAAGCGCTATAGACCTGAAGAATTGAACAAATGTCGAACTCCAGTAATATGGCCCACCCTCCGGGAGAACGGCGGTGCTAAATATAGCATTTTGCACCGACTCGCGAGAAACTAGTCTCGAAACGTCAATACCCATTGCTCGGCAGATTACGGGGAGAAATCCAAACGGATCCTTCTCGAAAACAATCGGAACATCAGCATCCACAGTATATATATGTCTAAGCCCGTAAGCCATTTCAGTCAAGGAGTGATAATAGTTTCCGGATACATATGGGAACGGCAAGATGTACACCATCTCAATTTCACGCTCCGGCCGTTCGACCAGCACCAAGCCTGTCAAACGAGGGAGTCGACCCGATCTCGTCGGATGAAAAACACCATCTGCGTCTATGGCCGTGGCTTCAGTCCACCCAGTTCTCGACAAACGAACATCATGTGCGACAAAAACTCGATCTTCGACGTAATCGGACGGGGGCAACCCGAAACTTGCCGACGTGAGTCTTGCCCTGTGTTTTCTCGACAGATGCTCGTCATGCATCGATCGGCTTATTGGCATCGTAGCGAACCGCCCCTGATAGAGACCGGCGCTCGTTGATCCCCAGTATTTGGAAAGCAAACCGCCAACGGGAGCCAAAGATGCGGGGATCCCACGCAAAAGTTCGAGCGATTCCCGACTGTCCGCGTCGATCATCTTCTGCAGACGAAGAGCCTGAGATTCAGCGTCACGAATCTGCGACAGACCTTGGGAGACTCGATAGTTATCGTGCTCAATGTGCCCAGCAGCTACATAGGTATCCACCCACTCCTTGGCAGGTGCAGACCCTTCCTCCCGAACCAGCCTAAATATCGTAGATGTAAAATCCATTGGGCTCATCTGATCTAGGTTCATTCACCCCACCTCCCACGACTCAATCACAGACCCCTCAGAGACACACGCGGCTACGACCATACCCTCTGCAGCGGCCAATAGACACGACTCACGAAACGGAATTAGCAGACTCTTCGAGCAGAACTCGTGCTTCACTCTCCCTTAAGAAACCGAACTTGACCGTATCCATCAACCTTGAGAGTCGATCCCACTGAACATCATCAATTTCGATCGAGTCTGGAATTACCAGCGTGTTGCATCGGAACGCCTCCATAAACAATAGAGCTACTGAAATATACGGAGACAATGCTTCCTGCTGCGGCACGAACTTGGAAAAGACCGGAGCATTCGAAGCCACGCGAATCTCGTCCGTTGCCAGAATGGAACCCGACCATTCGGCTGAGTCAAGAACAGTCAAGGACACATTTCGCGGCATTCCCCATTGATTCGGAAGCTTGGTCGTTTCATGACCTGGAATGTTGAGGAGAGCCATGCCATCACCCTGCGGAGCCTCCGTAGGATTCAAATCAAGAGGGAAGATACCGCACCAAGCAGGCGCCAAGTAGTCTTGCATTGCTTCCGCGAGCTCCGCAGATACCTTTCGCGGCAGAATCAACTCACCACTCACGAACGGCGCGAAAACCAGAAACGAAGCGAGATTAATCACATCGTTCTTCAAGAAGAGCGCATCCCTGTCCACCAGTAGTTGACCTATGGGCGGTACTCCATCATATTCACCCGGCTGAGCCTCAAAATAATACCGACCGTTCAGACCTGCATCGGCCCACGAGAGCTTCATGCGTTTGTCCTAACCACCGAAGTAATCCGCGCTTTAAGTCCGTTCAGGCCACCGGCAGCGTCCCTCACTCGCAACGCAAGCTCAACCGGCTTGTCGTCTGGGGGGACGATGATCACGCCGACTCCAAGCTCAGAATCTTGGCCCTTCCAATTAAACTGCTCAATCTCAGCCTCAGCTTGTGAGTCGAGCGCTTGAAGATCGCTTGGGTCGCCGACAACGAGGATCAATTTGATGTCAAGTTGATCGCCATGCACGCCCGAGTAGTAGGCGCTCAAACGTGCCAAGAGGGCGGCCTCTGGTGAGGGTGAGTCTGTACCCCCCGCACCGAGACGGATCGGTTCCCCAACCTTCATCTGCGCGTGCTGATTCCGCACCTTAGTCTCCACGACCACGTCCAGGCCCTCGCTCGCTCGCCAGCGCAGCAGCTCATCGAGCGACACCTCGTCCAGCACAAACTCTGCGTCCACAACAGGTCCATTGACGCGCCGAAGAGTGCTGTGGCTTGTGGCGCGCGTTGCTAAAGCGTGTTGCATCGCATGCTCATGCTCGACGTTGCGAATTCGCACCGATGCGCGCCGCTCTACGGTTACATCTGGCAAGTACTCCAGCACGCGAGGCTCCACAAAACGTTGCCCTTCGATCGGAACCTTATCTTTGGTGCTTCGCTCTTCGCGAGCGGCTGCCATATCCGGCATAGAGAACGTCGACCGACCCCACATCGAGGTAATCGCACCAGCTGATTTCTGAATTCCCGTATCAAGCTCAGTGATTTGGCCTGGGTGCCGGCGGCGCATCAATACATACTTGCCCGAATGCGCAAGCTTGATCCCGCTCCGGACCATTCTGATAGCCATATTGTAGTCGGAGCCGCTCCGCAACGACTCGTCATAGGGAACGGCAAGCATCCACGCGCGCTCAACAAATAACGTTGGGTGCAGGTATGTCGCATTGTTGAAGAGGATTGATTCTAGTGACAGCGACTTACCCGGATAAAATTTGCGCTCACCGGTGACCTCATCGAAATCGATCCAACCACCATAGCTGCCGTTTGCACCATCATTGACCGCATTTAACTCGTTCTCGAGTCGGTCCGGGAGCATGAGATCATCATCGTCCATCACTGCGATGAAGCGACCGTTGGCCATGCGAGTGGCACGGTTCCGGGCGGCCGCGAGACCAGAATTTGACTGATACTCATATTTGATTCGCGGATCATCAAAGTCCTTTACTGCATCCGCAGTATTGTCAGTCGAGCCATCATCAATAATTAGTAGCTCGAAATCCCGGAACGTCTGCCCGAGGACGGACAGGATCGCATATCTGAGGTACTCGGCACGATTGAAGGTGGATATAACAACGCTCACCAAAGGCGGGCGAGTAACTGGCGCGTAGATCCACTTGTTTAGATTGCGCGCAACGGTCTTATCGTTGGTCTGGATTTCGCGATTCTTCTTAATTGCATTGCGCCCCGCGACAGTGGCATTTGCAGAATCGCGCGACGACGGATGCCAGACATGAAACATGCGAGCTGCTGGATCGGTCATCCACGTGAGCTTCAGCCCCAGACGACGCATGCGGCGTGCGAAGTCAATGTCTTCACCGCCATAGATTTCCATTCGTTCATCCAACCCCCGAACGGCGATGTATGCAGCCCGCGGAACTGCAATCATCCCACCCATCCCCCAACGTGGACGTTGTGTCGCGATGCGTGAAAGCTCAGGCCACTCATATCGCCCGTCCTCGATGTCTTGGTGATTGATCCCGGCCGGTAGATCATTGCACTGCATGACCATGTACTGGTTCGGGTCTCGTTCGAAGGAAGCTACAACCAGCCCGAATGTTTTCGGAGTGAATACCATGTCAGCATCGGTTGTCACCAAGATGTCACCTGATGCGACTTGAAGACCTGCGTTGAGAGCGCGCGAACGAGACCAAACTCCGTTGGTTTCCGTTCGAATGTACGTTGCCCCCTCGGCCTCAATCATCGATTTATGGCCACTCGAGTCGACTGAGCCATAGTCAGAAACGACGATTTCCGACCTCAGCCCCCTCAAGGATTCTTGTAGTGAACGAATAGCCCCAACGAGCCTCCGAATACCCCAGTCCTTATACCCGATTACAACAGATATTTGAGTATTCTCAGGCATGAGCTAATCCACCCTCAATCAAGTCCGACGTCTTGACCTTATTTTCAGCTTCAAAAGTGACTATTAGAACATCCACCGTCTCGAAACTTACACCTTCGTATCGCTTCCAAGGCTTTAGCACGATCTTCATTTCACCGGAAAGCTTGGGAATCTGTATTTCCCAAAGGTCGACAACCTGGGGTCCGGACTCGACGGTAGGCATATACCGGAAGGGCATCCCTAGCGACTCACTCATATACCACTGGGGGTTCAAATCCTGGAACGACTGCGGATTCTCACAGTCAAATCCCACCACAAAGGACTTCTCAGGCAATGCAGACTTGACTCGCACTGCAAGGTGAACATTTGAATACTTCGAGTACTGAGTGAGGTCCCACTCACGAGATGTTGCCATTGATCCCCTCATCTTCAGGTTGTTTGCCGAGGTAGGGCCGAGTGTACTTATGGCGGTTAACGCCAAATACCCTTGGTGTCGATGACGACCTTCTGCTCAAGGATCGAGCGGTCGGCTTCCTTGAACTGGTGGTGGTCGACGAGCAGGAGCACGATGTCGGCTTCTGCCACCGCATCCTCGAACGACGCCTTGGTGACGTTCGGATGCTTGGCCAGGCGCTCCGGGAGCTCCTCAACGTTCGGTTCGACGACACGCAGCTGCGCATCAGGAATCTGGGTTGCGAGCTTGTCGACAATGCCGAGCGATGGCGACTCGCGGAGGTCGTCGATGTCGGGCTTGAATGCGATACCAAGAGCAGCGATTACCGGGGCCTTGAAGCGCTCGGCGCGCTCGATGACCTTGCTGACGACGTAGTCGGGCTTGCCGTCGTTAACGTCACGCGCCATCTTCACGAGCTTCGACGAGGTCGGCGCCGCCGACACGATGAACCAGGGGTCGACAGCGATGCAGTGCCCGCCTACGCCGGGGCCCGGCTGCAGAATGTTCACGCGCGGGTGGTGGTTCGCGAGCTCAATGAGTTCCCACACGTTAATTCCGAGCTCGTCGCAGATGAGCGACAGCTCGTTCGCGAAGGCGATATTGACGTCACGGAACGAGTTCTCCGTGAGCTTCGCCATCTCGGCGGTGCGGGCGTCAGTGACGAGCATCTCGCCCTTGCAGAACGTCGAGTAGAGGTCGCGCGCCATCTCGGTCGCGCGCGGGGTCACGCCGCCGATCACGCGGTCGTTCTCAGCCATCTCGACCATGATGCGGCCGGGCAGCACGCGCTCGGGGCAGTGCGCAAAGTAGATGCTGTTCTTGTGGCCGTCTTCGGCCGTGAGATCGGGGCGCGCGTTGAGCACATACTCGGCCATCTTCTCCGTGGTGCCGGGAGGGGAGGTCGACTCGAGGATGATGAGCTCGCCACCCTGCAGCTGGGGGGCGATGTTCTCTGCCGCGGCCTTAATGTACTTGGGGTCGACCTTGTGGTCATCCGTGAACGGGGTGGGCACGCAGACGATGTACGCGTCGGCCTCGGGGGTGTCGGTCTGCGCGGAGAGGCGACCGCGGGCAACCACACCCGTGAGCAGAGACTCGAAGTCGGGCTCGAAGAAGGGCACCTCACCCGCGTTGATCTGGTCGACGAACTTCTGGTTGATGTCAACGCCGATCACCTTGGTGTCGGCGCTGCCGCTCGACGCGATAAACGCTGCGGTCGGGAGGCCGATGTAGCCGAGGCCGACTACACAAACAGTGCCAAAACGCGACTCAGTCGCAGTGGCCGGTGCATTCATGCGTTGTGTCCTTCTCCTATTCGCCCACGAGCACGTGCTGCTCGTTCAGTCCGTACGATTCGACCCGCGCGTTCGCGAGGAACTCGAGGTCTGCCACCTGCCAGGTATGGCTCGTCGAGCCACGCATCTGCAGGAAGTTGAAGCGGTCGGCGGAGTAGACCCGACCGCCCGCGTCTCCGACGCTGCGGAGAAATCCGGTGTCCTCGCCGCGGTTGCGCGACTCGAACGGGTTCGCTTCGAACACGGCGCGGCTGCCCACGAGCGTCGGGCCTGCGACGAACGTCGTCCAGCGGTGCTCGCGTTTGGGGTTGCGGAGCAGAATCGCGTCGCGCGAACCCAGGTAGAGGTAGTTCGCCTGCTTGCCCACCACATCCGCGCCGCTAAACCACAGCGCGTTCGTCTGGTCGAGGAGGTACTGCGGGCCGTAGAGGTCGTCGTCGTCCATCTTCGCGACGAAGTCGCCATCGGCCATGCGCACGAGCTCGTTGAGGCAGTCGCCGAGCTGCCACTCGTCGGCGCCGCGGCGCACGTCGAAATGCTCGAGGCCGAGGTCGCGGGCGCGCGCGGTGAACTCGGCCACGTCGAGGTCAAAACCGTGCGTGACCAGCGCCAGCTGCACATCCACACCCTGCTGGCGCGCCACCTGCTCGAGCGCGTGCCGCACCTGCCCGGGGCGGTTCGTCGACACCATCGCGGTGACGCTGCGGCGCTGCGTCTTCGACTCGTGCTCGATACCGGCGGTGCGCAGCACCTGCTCGGCGCGATGCGTGTAGGTGTGCTCGCCCCAGATCTTGCGCTGCGCCCGGTGCACCATGCGGTCACGCAGCTGCGCCGAGTTCACGAGCGCGCGCATGCCCCAGCGGGCGTGCTCGGGGGTGTCGACGACGAGCACCTCGTCTTGGGTGAAGTAGTTCGGAATCGCCTCGCTCGGCGCGCTCACGACGGGCGTGCCGCTCGCCGTGATCTCGAACACGCGCCGCGCGCACATGCTCGGGCTGTCGACCACCGAGTTCACGTTGAGAAACACCTTGTGCTCGCGGTAGGCGCTGAGCATCTTGTCGTACGGCAGCGAGCCGACGACGCACTCGTCGAAGGGTGCCGGGAACTGGTAGTTCTCGTCGCCGCCGGCGAAGCGGCTGTAGATGGTGAGGCCGCGCGGCATCTTCGCGCTGACGTCGCTCGCGGCGCCGAGCAGCAGATCCATCTGCTCGCGGCGCTCGGGGTACTTGTGCGCGAAGTACATGCCGGCGAAGGCGATGTCGCCCTCGGGCTCGCCGCCGTGGGCGCGGATCGGGTTGTGGATCGCCGGCTGCGCCGCGAAGTTGAGCACGTCCACGCGGTCGTGGCCGAGCCGCTCACGGTACTCGGGGAGCTTGTTTGCGTCGGAGGTGAAGACGACGTCGAAGAGCTTCGCGGTGTCGAGGAAGTCGTCGAAGTGCGGCGGATCCTCTTTGTTCCAGAACGCGGTGGGGATGCCCTTTTCGTGGCAGTACCCGACGACGTCGCGCAGCGCCTGGCTCGGGGCCCGTGAGCCGGTGAGCTGGTACTGCCAGGTGCCGTGGTTACCGTTCCACGCCGATTCGACGAAGAGCAGATCGACGTCGAGCATCTGCTCGCGCCAGGTCACCGGCTTGAGCTCGACCGTGGTGAACTCGTAGCCCCAAGCCTGCAGCGAGAAGTCGTCCATGATCACCGCGACGCGCAGCTCGCCGAACGCCTTCGGTCGCTCGATCGGCTCGTAGGCCTCGACGTCGAGCGGATCGAAGCTGTCGGTGCTCGCCTTGCGCGGCGCCTCGTTGACCCCGAGTCGCTGGCGGCGCCGCCACTCTCGCAGCTGGCTGGGCCCGCCGTGGCGAAGGTGCCACAGGGCCGTGCGCCAATTGCTGGGCGTGCGGCTCATCCACTCGACTTTCTGACGGGCCTGCGCGACCTGCAAGAACGGGTGACGCGGGCGGGGGTACAACACACGGGTACGCGGCCCCGCTTCAAGCCGACCTTAACAGGTGGCCGTAACCCGAAAGTGACGCGGCCTAGCCGACATTGCTCTACGAAGTCTGTGGGAGAGCTTCAATTGCGTCGCCTGCTGCGACGCAAGGCGTGCATTGAGCTGCGTAACGTTGAGCGACGGGGTAACTTCGCTCACGCTGATGCTGCCTTCCATGCGGCCGCGTCCTGCTCGTCAATCATGTCTCGTCTGAGCGCCACATCGACCACGGCCTCCCACCGGTCGAGCGGTGTCCGGCCCCGCATATCCTCCAGCGCCCGTCGAACGGTCGTCGCCAGAATGCCCTCATAGTGGGAGAGGTCGTCATCGGGTACGTCAGGCCGGTTCTCCAGCTCCATCCATTCCGGCAGCCTGCGCCGCACGCGACGACGCGTACCGACACGCACCTTTGGCGGATTGAACCGCCCGAGCCCGAGCAGATCGAGCACGGACTCACGGTGCAGGAACGCGCCTTCCCCGGCCAGAGCTACGGCAATCGTCGACTCAGTGAACGGGGTCGTCGGCACGTCGCGGTGCGTGTAGACACCTTGCCCGTATCCGCGGAGAGCGCCGCGAGCAGCGAGCTTCCGCACTTCGACGGCGGGTACGCCCGCATCCTCCGCCTCAACGACGGTCACCACACCGTTGCGGGTCGCGGCGATCTCCCATAGATCCTGCCGGTACCCCATCGCACGCCTGCCTGCCAAAACTGTACCTATAACGGTACTCCATTGACACTCTCAGAGTGGACAGCCTGCCCATCAGGGTGCTTCCGAACCGCACGAAAGCGGGCGCAGACGACCGCGAATGCTGAATGACGTATCCGATTAGGGCAGCAGGTCGATCATCCGCGGTCGAGCCTTCATCGCGTGGATCACCAGTTCATTGCCACTGTCAAAGACGAGAACGACCGTCTCCAAGAGCCGACCACGAGTGTCGAAGCCGAGCCGCAATTGACGCGCCGGACTGTTCTCATCGAGCTCCTCGACCCATACAGCCCACGTCGCCGCCTGAATCGCATCCTCACGGAGAATGCCATGCTTTAGCGCCGAGTCGTGAACGTTCACGCTGCCGGAAGATGAAGCGCTTCGCGGATGACTTCTGAGCGTGACTTGCCCTCGCGTTCGGCGCGCTCGTCGATCGCGGCGATCTCGTCAAGGGTGAGCCGGAGCGCAACGACCTGAGAGGGCTCAGCACCGCGACCTGGGCGTCCGCGACCGCGCTTTTTCAACGCCGCAACGTCATAGCCAGCCTCGGCTTCAGCAGCCCACGCAGCGATCTGCTCTTCCGTGACGGGAACCCCGTCGATCGTCTCGCGCTCGTTCATTCCATTATTGTATAACGATAATACTGCATGGGCGGGATAACCCCTCCGCACCAGGGCCAAGAGACGACGCACAGCACCCGCCGACAGCGAGGGAAGCGGGTTCAGTTGAGCCTTGGAGCCGTGGACGCCAGCAAATTCGCGTTCTAGGACGCCGAGGGGAACGCCTCAATCGCCTCGCGCACTCGCGCGTAGACGCTCGGTTCGTAGTGGAACGGGGCCAGGCCCCAGCGGTGACCCGGGTCGGCGCGGAGGTCGTGCATCCGCAGTACCTTGAGGCCGAGGCGCTCGAGGCGGTCGTAGTAGCGCGCGAACATTTGGTTCGCCTGCGGGGCGGCCGTGCCCATCGACCACGGCGTGGTGTTGCCGTCGATGTCTTGCTCGGCCCAGTCGGTCGCGACGACGAGCACCTTGTCGCGCAGCCCGAACGCGTCGAGTGCGTCGACGAACACCGAGCTCGCGCCGCACCAGCGGTAGAAGTGCTCGTCCTCACCGAACTTGAGGTGTCGGGCCTGCTGCACGGCCTCGGCGAGCTCGGGAATGTTGATGACGTCGATGCTGCGCGTGATGACGCTGCCGTCGGCGAACTCGTAGACGCCGTGGCGCTCGTCGACGAGGTCCCAGAGCAGCACCTCGGACTTCGTCTTGCCCTGCAGCTCTTCGAGCAGGTTGCCCTTGATGTCGCGCATGACGTTGCGCAGCTGGAACTTGCTCGACGTCGTGAACTGCGCCGGCAGGTTCGGGCTCGCGTCGGTGCCCGCTGAGAGCAGCGAGTAGCGGGCGTAGTAGCCGTCGATCGGGAACGCGTCGCGCGGCATCGTCTCGAGCGTGTCGCGGCTCACGCAGCTGCCGAGAATCGTGATCCACGTCGCGGAATCGTCGGTATCGACCTGTTCAGTGCGCCCTGGCTCGGTTCCCATACCTAGCAAGCTATGGCATTTGGCGGTGGCTGGTGGGCTGCCACTCTGGGATGGGGCGGATGGCTTGACGCTTTTCCCTACGACCGGTCCCGATGAGGGAGAGTGCCCTCATCGGGCGGCTGCGTTGGTGGGTTTGGCCGCTTTTGCTGCCGCTCGATTCGCTTCCAGCTCTTGGCGCCGGATGGTTCTTGGCGCGGTGGTCCACTCTTCCGGCTTGCGGCGGTGATCGTCGCGCCCCACGATCTCGAGAATGTAGTCACCTATGGCGTCGATGTTGCCAGTCACTTCTTCGTACGTGAGCCTCATGACCAGGTACCCGCGGGCGACGAGTTTGCGGTCACGCTCACGGTCGCTGCGGTACGCCTCTGCGGTGAGGTGGTGCGTCTTGCTGTCGACCTCGATGACGAGCCGGTTGCCGATGAGGAAGTCGACGCGGCCGACGTCCTCGATCTCCACCTGAGTGCGGTACTTGATTCGATGCTGATTCAGCCAGATCCGAAGCAGCGACTCGGTGCCCGAGCCGGCCGACGCATCAAAGTGGCGCATGACGGCGGCACCGCGGTGCCCGGCCAGCTCGGCGGCCGACTTCACCTCATCCGCCGTCAGCAGCTTGCGCTCGACCGCAGAGTCGGCGAGCACCGTCGCCTGCGTGCACGTGTAGTGGAGCATCGTCACGAGCAGGGCCGTGTCGGCTTCGTCGCACGACCTCGGCACGTGTTGGGCGCGCTTACGGTCAAGGAAGAACCAGTTATGGCTGTCTTTCGCCTTGCTCTCTTTCTTTCGTCGCCGATCGCTACCGCGCACCGCGAGCGTCGTGATCTCTGCCGGGCACCACAGCCCGCGTGCCTTCAGCGCGGAGGGGCCAGTTAAGACGCCTCCCGCCGTGACCGCCCGAAGCACATCCGAATTCGCGGGGTAGGACTTTGAGACCCACCAGCCACGCCGCACCTTCTCGATTTGGCCGCTTTTGGCGATCGATTGCACCTCGCGTCGCGTCAGGCCTGTGTCGAGGAGTTGCTTCGTTCTGACGACGCCGAAGTTGTGTTCAAAGAGGTAAGTGAGATTCATGCCGCGAGCTAAGCGGCGGGTCAGGTGGGGAGGCCTGCGAAGGTAGTCCGGCTGTGGATGGGCGGGTTTCCACAGGTGGCGCGGTCGGTGTATTTCCCGACCATGCAAGCGTTTGAGGCGAGGGTTCCTCATCCCGCTCCCTGGTCGGGAAACCGCCGCGCTCTGCGCCAGTTGAACGGCGGTTTTCCGTACGCAAGGCGGGCAAGAGGGAAATATCCCTCTGGTGCCACCTGCGTAGGGAAAAGCGTCGGCTGGTGCAGGTGGGGGCGGGTAACGGCAGGGGTTGGGGCGGGTAACGGCTGGGGTTGGGGCGGGCGTCGGCGGCCGACCGAGAGGCGGCGCAATTCCCTGCGCATGGCCGGGTTGGGGCAACCGTGCCTCTCAAGGTGGCTGCGTAGGGAAAAGCGTTGATTTGGGGGCGGTGGAGCGACCGGTGCGGCGGCAACAGGTGCGGCAGCGGGCTATGGGAGGTGGGCCGGTTCGACTACCCGCCGGAGAATGGCTGGCTACGCCCAGGTGTCGCGCTATTCGGGGTCGGTGATTTCGAGCAGCTCGTAAAGCCGCTTCGCCTTGCGGTCGGCCTCGGGCAACGAGAGCGCCGTGAGCAGCAGTTGGCGCGAATTGAGCACGGGCGCCGGCACAGTGGCGAGGTCGTATTCGAGGTAGCCCTCGGCGCCCCACTTCGACATGCGGTGCTCCCAATGAAAGAAGTCGTAGATGCTGTGGCCGCCGAGCCGCTCGGTGTCGAACTCGGTGTAGGCGAACCACTGCTCGAGCCGGCGATGCAGCTCGGGGCTGTCGCCGAACTTCGAGTTCGCGTACTTGCGCGCGAGCAGGGGCGCGCTGAGCGTCTGCTCGTCGGTGTTGCGGTACATGCCCGTGATGATGCCGCCGCCGACGCCGAACAGCGTCGCCGCCTTCGCCGGGATGTTCACATAGAGCGCCGCCGCGAGGTTCGCGTAGCGGCGGTAGCTCGGGAACGTGGAGTTGTAGAGCTCGTCCATGGGTGAGCCGCGCTTGACGTTACGCACGTCGATGACGAGGTGCGGCAGGCCGGCCGCGGCCGAGATGCGGCCCGCGATGTCGAGGTCGGTGTGCGTGCTCTTCTGCGGCACGTGGAACGGGTGGTAGGTGAAGGTGAGCGCGCCAGCTTCTTGCAGTTCGATGATGCCCGCGGCGAGGATCGCGCGCGAATCGCGCCCCGAGGTGAGCGGCAGCGAGACCTCACGGTGAGTGTCGCACCAGTTCGCGACCTGCTGGCGCAGTTCGTCGCGGAAGATGGGGAAGGCAGTTTCTGCGGGCTGCTCTTCGCGCCGGTAACCGCGGGGCGGGAAGAAGCGGCGGTGGGCGGCTTGGGTCGCGGCGATGGTGAGGCGGCAGTTCGCCGAGACCTGGCGCACGTGGTCATGCGCGGTGATGAGGCCGGGCATCCAGCGGCCGAAGTCGTCGGCGTAGTCGGGGTGCGTGAGCGCCCAGCGCTTCTCGCGAAACGTGAGTCCCCCGGCGTAGTTCGAGAGCAGCGCGGTGTGCGAGGCGACGGCCGGTGCCAGGGCGCGGAGGTGCTCGGGCGACGGCGTGCTGCCCGGCAAGTTCGGATACGGGATTGCCGTCGTCTGAGCGAACGGGCCGTCGCTCGGGGCGGGTGCGGTTACAGGCGCCGCGACGCGGATGTTGCCCTGGTCGAGGTAGTAGCAGGCGCGCGTCGCCATCGGGTCGCCGTAGACGTCGAGCTCCTCGCCGCGCAACACGAATGCGACGAAGCGGCCCGAGAGCCACGTGACGAGTTCGTCGACGCGGGTGCGGGATGCGCCGGTCGCCAGATCGGCGCGGGCAGCCGCGAGGAGATTGCCGGCCACGGCGTCGCGGCGGCTGGCTACCGTCGCGAGCCGAGCATCCGCGTCGCGGCGGGCCGTGCCGCCGGGCGCATCCGTCGCCGGGGCGAAGGCGTGGCCGAGGATCAGCACGGCGCAGCGCTCCCCCACCGCCTGCCGATGCTCGAGCTCGGGGTCGATGGCGAAGTGCCAGTCGCCGAGGGTGAGCCGCTGCCAGCGCTCGCGCGGTAGCTCGGGCTCGACGCCGCGGATGCCGATGAAGCCCTTCGCGAAGACGTTCTTGTAGCCCCAGTGCTTGTACGCCGGTTTGAGCTGCTGCTCGTGGCGGTGGAACTCGCGGATGGCCGCGAGCCGGCGCGCTTCGGGGTCGCGCGCATCCTGGCCCGAGCGCTGGCCGACCGCGCCGACCATCCGCCTTGCCGCCGCCGCGAGCGCGCGCACGCGGCTAGGCACGGGCACCCGGGGCGTGGTCGTCGAGCACACGCTCGAGAATCTCGAGATAGCGCGTCGCGAGGCTCGAGTACGCAACGTGTTCGCGCGCCCACCGCTGGCCGGTGTCGCCGATCTCGAGGCGCTCGGGCTGCTCGATAAAGGCTTTCCAGGCGCCGACGAGGTCGTCGACGTTGCCCGGCTGCACGACGGTACCGGCACGCGCCTCAAGCAGAATGCCTGCGCTCTCGCCCGCGAGGATGCCGGTGATGTGGCGCCCCGTCGAAAGCAGCTCGTAGAGCTTCGAGGGGATGGTCCAGAGGAACGGCTCCCAGTCGCGCAGCGACACGATTGTTGAGTCGGCCCAGGCGTAGTGGTGCACCACCTCGTTCGGCGGCACGCGGTCGAGGATCTCGACCGGCTCGCCGAGTTGCGCGTTGAGTCGCCGCAGTGCCGGGGCCTCGTGGCCCGCGCCCACGATGCGCGCCGCGAGGCGATAGTCCTGCTGGCGCAGGATCGCGGCCGCGCGGATGATGAGGTCGAGGCCCTGGCTGCGTCCGAGGTTGCCCATATAGAGCACTCGCAGCTCGGGGTGGTCGGCGTCGCGGGCCGGCACCTGCTCGTAGGTTTCGGGCACGGTGCCGTTGCGGATGATCTCGAGGTGTTCGACACCGCGCTCCTCGAGCACGCCGGCGAACGCGCTCGTCGTCGTGACGACCTGCCCCGCCGAGAGTTGCGCGCGCGTGACCGATTCGTGGATGCGCCGCTTCACCATCGCGACCGGGCCGCGGCCGTTCGCGAGACCGGGCGTGTAGGTAACGAGGTCGGGCCAGGCGTCGCGCATCTCGGTGATGACGGGCAGGCTGAACTTGCGGCCGAGCCAGTTACCGGCGTAGATCGTCTCGATGGCAGGGGCAGTCGCGACGGTGATGTCGGGGCGGATGCGGCCCTTCTTGATGAGCTGCGCCGCGCGGCGGGCGGTGGATGCGGCGGCTGTCGTGTGGTCGAAGGTGCGCGTGATGATGTCGCCGCGGTGCGGCAGCCAGCCGCTGCGGAAGACCTCGACGCCGTGCTCGGTCGTCGTGTGGCTGCCGGCGCGATAGGTGCGGCGGTGGTGTTTCGCGAGCTTGCCCGACGGGTAGTGCGGCGGCGGGGTGATCACCGCGACCTCGTGCCCGCGCTCGACGAACTCTCGCGTGAGCGCGCCCCAGCGTCGCTGCGGGGCACCGTCTTCGGGGGCGAAATAGTGGGTCAGCAGTAAAACCCGCACGTATCCCCTCCTCTTCGCTCCCGAGCGCTCGTCGTTTCAGAATACGGGGTGTCTACCGTGGCGTGGAACGACCATGGGATACTGCCGTCATGGAACACGAGGAAGCGAACCGCGCCGAGCCCCGTCAGCGGACCCGCGCACAGCGCCGTCGCCGCAACGTCTGGATTGCCATTGGCTCGGTATTCCTCGTGCTGGTGCTCGCGGCCGGCGCCGCGATCTACTCGGTGTACGCGCGCTGGGGCAACACCGAGACGATTCAGGATGCGTTCCCCGACGAGACCGTGCGCCCCACCGAAAACACGAGCGGCTCGATGAACATCTTGCTGCTCGGCTCTGACTCGCGCGACGACCAGACCTCGACCGAACTCGACGGCACCGGGTCGCGCGCCGACACGATGATCGTGGCGCACATCCCCGCCGACCGCTCGGGCGTGCAGATGATGTCGATCATGCGCGACTCGTGGGTCGACGTTCCGGGCTACGGCATGAACAAGATCAATGCGGCGATGGCGTACGGCGGCGTGCCGCTCGTGATCCAGACCGTGGAGGGCATCATTGACCAGCGCATCGACCACGTCATGATGGTCGACTTCGAGGGGTTCAAGGACATCACCGACGCGCTCGGCGGCGTGTCCGTGAACAACCCGACCGAGTTCACCTCGGGCTCGCCGACGAACGAGCACTTCCCCGCCGGGCAGATCACGCTCTCGGGTGACCGGGCGCTCGCCTTCGTGCGCGAGCGGTACGCGTTCACCGACGGCGACTACCAGCGCGTCGAGAACCAGCAGCTGTTCTTGAAGGCCGTCGCCGACAAGATGCTGAGCCGCGACGTGCTGACGAACCCGATCACGCTGAACTCGCTGTTGAACTCGGTGGTGCCGTACATTGCGCGCGACTCCGAGCTGACCGTGAACACCATGGTTGAGCTCGGCACGAGCATGGCGTCGATCAAGAGCAGCGACATCACGTCGTTCACGCTGCCGACGAGCGGTACCGGCGATGAGGGCGGCCAGTCGGTCGTCTACGTCAACGATGCCGAGCTGCCCACCGTGCAGCAGCACTTCGCCGACGACACCCTGGCTGGGTACGACCCGCCTGCGCGGTAGTTGTTGTCTGCGTGACTTTGGCGGCCGGCCGATGGGTCAGGCGTCGAGGCCGAGCGCCTGCACGACGTGCCAGACGCGCTCGCGCTGCGCCGCATCCAGGCCCTGGATAGGCAGCGGCAGGCTGCGCTCGGGGGCGAGACCGAGGTGCTCGGCGATCGCCGCGACCACGCGCAGGCTGCCGCCGAGTTCGGCGAACAGCTGCCAGAGCGGCGCGAGTCGCTCTGAGGCGGCGGATGCTGCGGTCGCGTCGCCGGCGAGGGCCGCGCGGGTGATCTCGAGCGCGGGCTTGGGCAGCGTTCCGCCAATCACCGAGTACCAGACGTCGCAACCGGCGCTGAGTCCAGTCGCGGCGAACGCGTCGCCCGAGATGCCGATGGTGACGTGCTCGGGAATGCCGGCGCGGATCTCGGCGACGCGGGCTCGCACCGCCGCGAGGTCGCCCGGCATGCCGGGGATCTTGATCGACGCGATACCCTCCAGCTGCGCGATGCGGCCGTAGAGCTCGGTCGTGAAGGTGAAGTGTGTGGTGCCGGGATTGTCGTAGACGACGACCGGCAGTTCGCTCGCGTCGGTCACGGCGCGGAACAGCTCAAACACGTCGTCGTGTGTGAGCGGCTGGTACGTCATCGGGGCGAGCAGCACCGCCTGCGCGCCGGCCGCTGCCGCGTTCTCAACGTTCTTCAGCACATCCGAAGTGCGTAGCGCGCCGACGCCGACCACGACCGGGGTCTCGCCAGCGTGCTGCACGGCCAGCTGCGCGACCCGGGCGCGCTCTTCAACCGAAAGGTACGCGTACGAGCCGGTCGATCCCAGCGCGGTGATCGCATCCACGCCCGCGGCCGCGAGGCGATCGACGAGGCCGGCGAAGGCGCGCTCGTCGACGCGGTCATCGGCGAGCGGGGTGAGTGGAAACGCGTTGAGGCCAGTGAACACGATGAACTCCTGAGGGTCGGGCGGTGACAGTGTCGAGTTTGTCATTAGCGACTCGGCCATGCATGAGCTGTCTACCGCTGATGCATCGCGATACGGCTAATCACTGCGCCCGCGGGCGAACGCGAGCCCGCGCATCCGGGCGAGTTGGGGCAGCAGTGCTGCAGAAGCCATGAGCGCCGCGGCGAGGCACTAGCGGTCTACTGCTAATGGCGCGCCGCTGCGCTCATGACTGCGGCTTGGCGGATGCGCTGGTTACGAGCGCGGCCCGGCCGGCGGTTGCGGCGGTCGGCCTTGGTTCTGGGCCGCCCCAGCGTTCGGCGCCTGACCCGCGCCCGGTGTCGAGCCAGCGCTGGGTGCCGAACCTGCCCCCGGCGCCGACGCGGCCTGCTGCTCGCGGCGCCACGCCTCTTCGGCCGCGAGGACGCGCTGCGTCTGCGGGTCGAGCGCGTGACCGGTGCGGCGCGCATCCGCGGCGTGCATGTGCGCGGCCGCGACCGTCGCGCGGGCCTGCGCCTCGAACCAGCGGTGCGAGGTGTCGTCCTTCGCCGCGCGGATCGCGAGCTTCGAGAGCTCTTCGTGCAGCCCGTTGAGTAGCTCGCCCGAAACGGTCGGGAGGATCGGGTGAATCGGCCCGGCGACGGTATCGATGCGCACGTTGCCGACGCCGGCCATGCGCTCGAGCAGCGACGTGCGCGACGTCACCGACTGGATGCGCTCACCCGGCACCATCGCGATCGACCGCGTGAGCCAGCCGGAGCGAATGTAGACGAGCCCGCCGTCGATGGCCCCACCGATAAAGCGGATGCTGAACGGGTGCATCCACCACGCGCGCATGGGCGCAGGCGTGAACTCGCGGTTGCGGCCGCCCTTGAAGCCCGACTCGAGCAGCTGCGCGGTGCGCGGGTTCATGTGCATCGGCATGATGAGCTGCAGCACGCGCTCGACCTCGTCACGCGTGCCGACCGGCAGCACGATGAAGCGCTGCAGCGCGTTCTGCTGCTCCTGCTGCGAGGAACCAGTCCGCACATCCGCACGGTTGACGCGAATCGAGTACCACTTGAACGGCTTCCAGAGCACCGGCTGCCGCACCTCAATCGCGTGGATGCGCCCCGGCGGCAGCGTGTCGTTCGTCTGGCTGAGGATGCCGCGGCCGATGCGCAAACCGTCGGGCGTGCCCGCGATCGTGTACTGCATGTTGCCGAGCGCGGTGCTGCCCGCCGAGACGAGGGTGATGAACAGAATGAAGCCGATCGTGCCGACCGAACCGAACAGCCAGGCGACGTCAAAGCCGAACGGCACATCTCTGGGCAGGGCCGCCCCGAGGATGCCGCGCACGACGACGTAGCCGATGATGCTCACGACGAGGAGGATCGCCGCCGCGAGCACGCCGCCGAGCGCCGCGGTCGCGGCCATGCGGGCGGGCTTCACGCGCACGACCGACTGTTCGGCGACCATTTCTGGGCTGAGTTCGGGCCCGGCGAAGTCCTCGACCGCGCGGTCGACGAAGGCGCTGAGCTGGCCGCGGCGCGGGGCCGGGGGCGGGGTTGCGCCCGGTTGCATCGGGGAGCCAGGGATGCCCGGCGCTGCGGGTCCGCCGAACTGGCCTGGGGCCTGGGATGCGGGGGCGGCCGCCTGCTCGGCGAGCTGATGGCGACGCTCGGTCTGACGCTTCTTGGCCCCGGATGCGCGGCGCAGAAGTTCGGCGCGCAGCCCGTTCGCCTGGTCGGCGTTGAGGTATTTCAGCGAGAAGCCGGCTTTGTCGCCTGCGCCCGACGTCTCGACGTCGGTGAGGTTGAAGATGCGCGCGAACACCGGGCGGTTGAGGTTGACCGACTGGAGGCGATCGAAGCGCACTTGGCGGTTCGACTTATTCAGCACGCCCTTGCGCAGTTCGAATACCTCGTCGGTGAGCCGGAACTCGGTGTTGCGGTAGCCGAGCCACGTACCGAGGATCGCGAGCACAAACACGACGAACACGCCAACAAGCGTGAGCATGATGACAAAGCCAGGCAGGCCGTCCTCTGCCACGGCGGGCAGGAAGCTCATGAGCAGCACGATGCCGGCCCAGAAGAACGCGAAAATGCCGCCGACGATGTTGATCCACAGGGTGGCCGGATGCAGTCGGTGCCAGCTTCCGTCGGCGAGGTCGTCGCCGCGCCCAGGGGCCTGTGGTGGGAACTGCTGGGGGTAGCCCTGCTGGTGCTGTTGGGGCTGGCCCTGTTGCGGATGCTGCGACTGACCCGGGTACTGGCCGAAGCCCTGTTGCTGCGGCTGACCCGGCTGCTGCTGCGGGTTGCCCCGTTGCTGGCCGAATCCCTGGCGTGACTGCGAAGGCTGCTGCCCGTGGACCTGCTGCCCCGCGGGCTGCCCATTCGGTGCCTGCTGGAACGTCGGCCGCCCGGGCGTCTGCCCGTACTGCGGCCCGGGCTGCTGCCCGAACGGCTGGTGCGCCGGGTACTGCTGCTGGTGCTGACCAAACTGGCCCTGCTCATCCGCGGGCTGCTGCCCGGCCCGACCCGACGCATCCTGGCCCTGGCCCGCGGCCTGAGCCTGCGCATCCTGGCCCCCGGTGGGCGCCGGTGGCCGCCCCTGCTCGAACTCGTCCACCATTACAGACCAGCCCGTCGCGTTTCGGCGACGCGGATGAGGTGGTCGCGCAGTTCGTCGGCCTCGGCAGGGGTGAGGCCCGGGATGCTCACGTTCGTCGACGCCGCGGCGGTAACGGTGGTGAGCGACGCGATGCCGAGCATGCGGTCGAGTAAGCCGCGGCTCACGTCGATCACCTGGAGACGGCCGTACGGCACCGCGACGAGGCGTTTGGCGATGACACCGCGCTTGAAGACGAGGTCATCCTCGCGCAGGGCGTAGCCGATGCTGCGCACGCGGATGAACGACATCGGAATCTCGATGGCCGCGATGACGACGAAGACAGCACCGATGATCCACCACGGGAACGGGCCAGGAATGAGGGAGAGGCCGATCGTGACGCCCACGAAGATCACCAGCCAGATGATGGCGCCGACCAAGGTGCGGAACGCAAGCTTCGGTGAAATCCTGCGCCATTGAATGCCGGGCGTATCGGGGAATTGCATTGGTGCCTCTCGACCTCGGGTGCGGTGTCCCGGCAAAGCCTAGCTACCCGCGCGGCTCCGCCGCGCCGGAATCATGCCTGCGATGGATGCTCGGTAGCGGCTCGCGCGAGTTGTTGACCGCCGGGCACAAACTGGGCCTGGTGGTACTGGTGTGACCCGTGTTGAATACAACGTGGCTACCTTCTGGTGATGCCCATACCGCAATTCTCCTGCGATAATGCAGTGAATACGCAGAGTCTGCGCCTGCTCTAGAGAACGGCAACACCCCAGTGACCCAGCCCCTTAACGACTATGGCGGACTGCTCGAAGAGGCAGGGCCCGGCGCGTTCGCGCGGTTTTCGACCTGGATGCGTCAGCCGCGCAACCTGCTCGTCGTGGGTATCGTAGCGGTCGCCCTGGTGGTCGCTGGTGGCGCGCTTGCGATGATGCTGCAGCAGGGCGGGCAGGCTCCGATGGCGACCGAATCACCGACATCGACGCCGTCGCTGAGCGAGACGCCCGACAAGTCGCAGAGCCCGACGCCGTCGCGGCCGGCGACGCGCACGCCTGTGCCGACCGAGTCGCTGCCGCAGGCGCCGAAGCCGGATAACGACAGCCCCGAGGTTCCGATTGACCCGAATGCGGGTGGGTCTGGGACGGGTGGGTCTGGGTCAGGCGGGTCTGGGTCAGGCGGCAGCGGCTCGGGTGGCACCGGCGGCGACCTCGAGCCTTGCGCTGACGGGCTGCAGCTCGACGCGAACGGCACCTGTGTGCCGGTTTCGACTGAGACGAACGGGTCGACCGACGGCACTGCCGGCGGTGGCAGCGACGCGGGCACCACGGGTGGCGGCACTGGCAGCGGGTCTGGCACCGACTCGGGCACCGGCGGCGAGACGAACACCGGCGGACCCGGCGACACATCCGGCAACGACGACTCGAGCGGCGAGTCGCCGACCGACCCGTCGACGCCCGACAGCGAAGGTGATGCCGACTCGAACGCCGCAAGTCCCGACGACACCGTGACCGACGCCGTCAGCTAGCGGGCACACGAGCCGCTCACCGCATCCGTCCCAGGGATACGAGAGCGACGCTCATTCGACATCGGCATGCTGCATTTGTTTCTAGGTTGCGGCCCTGAGTGACGCGCGCCGGGAACCTGACCTGACCGATGCAACACACCTGTTCAAAGCTCTCGGCAACGAGTCGAGGGTCTGGCTGTTGCGACTCATCGGCAACGTGCCAAAAACTGCGGGGCCAGTGACGATGGCGACGAGAATGTCGCAACCACTGGTCTGCCAGCACCTCCGCACGCGTCGGCGATCGAGCCTCGTGCTCGCCAGCCGCAGCTGCAAAGAGGCGTCGCTCGAGCCGGCCGATATGCGCGTTTCGCACGTCATCGCTGATGCCGATGTCTTACCCGACGCCTCCTTCGACGCAACGCACGATGCCACCCCTGCGTGCATCTACCCGACGTCCACCACCTAACAACCCACCCAAGACGCCCCCGCCCAGGCAGTTGAGTGGTGGCTATTTTTTTTTTTTGGGGGGGCGGGCAGAAAAAAAAAGCGAA
>NZ_JASCYH010000035.1:0-29859 GCF_030011715.1 Gulosibacter sediminis
GTTCTGGCGGTGCCAGAACTACAAAAAACGACCACTCAACCCCCCTCACCCAGCAGGAAACGGGGGCTGCCGCCCGGCTTCCGGGGAAGCAGCGGGCGGCAGCCGGTGGTGCTGAGGGTTAGGCCTCGGTGGCGAACTCGAAGCTCGCGCCGGGGATCGCCTCAAGTAGGCGTTGCGTGTACTCCTCACGCGGGTTGTCGAAGAGCTCGTCGGTCGTGCCCCGCTCGACGATCTGGCCCTGGCGCATCACGCAGACATTGTCGGCCACCAGACGCACAACCGCGAGGTCGTGCGTGATGAACAGGTACGTCAAGCCGAGCTCGTGTTGGAGCTTCGTGAGCAGCTGCAGAATCTGCCCCTGCACGAGCACGTCGAGCGCCGAAACGGCCTCGTCGAGCACGAGTACCTCGGGCTGCAGCGCCAGCGCACGCGCGACGGCGACACGCTGTCGCTGACCGCCCGAAAGCTCGCTCGGGTAGCGGTCGCGTAGCTCGGTCGGCAGCGCCACCTGCTCGAGCAGCTCTTCGACGCGCTCGCGGCGCGACTTCGGAGTGCCGACCCCGTGAATCGCCATCGGCTCGGCAATCGTGTTGCCGACGCTGTACTGCGGGTCGAGCGTGCCGTATGGGTCCTGGAACACCGGCTGCACGCGGCGACGGAACGCGAGCAGCTCCTTGCGGCTCAGTCGCGTCATGTCGCGACCGTCGAACTCGATGCTGCCCGAGGTCAGCGGCTCGAGCTGCAGGAACAGCTTCGCAAGCGTCGACTTGCCCGAACCCGACTCGCCCACGATCGCCGTGGTCGTGCCACGCGCGACGTCGACGCTCACACCGTCAACGGCGCGCACTTCCTTCTTCGCGAGGCCGCGGGTGCGCAGCTTGTAGATCTTCTGCGCATCCTTGATCTGAATCAGCGGCGGCTCGCTCGCGGGCACCTCATCGGCCTGCTCCTCGCGCTCGGCCGCGCGCTCGAGCATGTGGGCCTCGATGGCGCCCGTCGGCGACACGTCAATGTCGTCCTGACGTGCGACCTCGAGCCGCTTCGAGGCGAGGCTCGGCGCAGCGCTCACGAGGCGCTTGGTGTACGGATGCCGCGGGTCGGTGAGAATCTCGCGCGACGGCCCGGACTCGACGACCTGCCCCTTGTACATGACGACGAGGTGCTCGGCACGGTCGGCCGCGAGGCCGAGGTCGTGGGTGATGAACAGCACCGAGGTGCCGTGCGTGGCCGTCAGGCTCTCGAGGTGGTCGAGAATCTGCCGCTGCACCGTGACGTCGAGCGCCGAGGTCGGCTCGTCGGCGATGAGCAGCTTGGGCCGCGCCGACATGCCAATACCGATCAGCGCGCGCTGGCGCATGCCGCCCGAGAACTCGTGCGGGTACTGGCGAAGCCGAGCCTGCGCATCCGGCAGACCGGCCTCGGTGAGCACCTCGATCGCGCGCTGGCGCACCGCCTTGCGGCCGTGCGCGACGTTGTTCGCGCGAATCGTCTCCTCAACCTGGAACCCGATGGTCCATACCGGGTTGAGATTCGACATCGGGTCCTGCGGCACGTAGCCGATCTGCTCGCCGCGCAGCTCGGTGATGTCGCGCGAGCTCAGCTTCGTGAGGTCGCGCCCCTCGAAGAGAATCTCACCACCGGTCACGTGACCGGTGCCGGGCAGCAGCTGAATAATCGACTGCGCCGTGGTCGACTTACCCGAGCCCGACTCGCCCACGATTGCGACGGACTGGCCGGGGAAGATCGTGAGGTCGACGCCGCGTACGGCGGGCACCGAGCCCGACTTCGTCTCGAAGTTCACCTGCAGGTTGCGGATCTCGAGCAGCGGCGTCTCGGCCGTGCCCGACGTCTCTGGCGTAGTTGCTGGGCTGGTGGTCATCGGCGTGCACGCTCCTTCGGGTCGAGCGCGTCGGTGACCACGTCACCGAGCATGAGGAACGAGAGCACCGTGAGCGACAGCGCGGCAGCCGGGAACACGAGCACGAGGGGGTTGGTGTTGAGGGAGGCGCGTGCCTGCGAAATGTCGTTACCCCACGACATCGTGCTCGGCGGCAGACCGATACCGAGGAACGACAGGGTCGACTCGGCCACGATGTAGACACCGAGCGACACCGTCGCGACGGCGATGACGGGGCCGATCGCGTTCGGCAGTACGTGACGCAGCAGGATGCGGAACCGCGAGAGCCCCAGCGCGATCGACGCGGTCACGTAGTCGGACTGCTTTGCGGTCATGACCGAGCCGCGCATGATGCGCGCGATCTGTGGCCACGCGAACAGCGAGATCACGAGGGCGACGAGCAGCGGGGTGCGACCCGAGAGGGCCGACATGAGCACGATGGCGCCGAGGACGGTCGGGATCGCGAAGAAGATGTCGCCCACGCGCGAGATGATCGTGTCGAGCCAGCCGCCGTAGTAGCCGGCGAGCGCGCCAACGACACCGCCGAACAGCACGACGATCAGGGTCGCGAGGAAGCCGACGATCACTGAGGCCTGCGCGCCGTAGAGCACGCGGGCGAAGACGTCACAACCCTGGCGGGTGTAGCCGAACGGGTGGCCGGCGGTCGGCAGGCCGTCGCTGTTCGCGAGCAGGCAGCCCTGGTTCGGCGACTCGTTCGTGAAGACGCCGGGGAAGAAGGCGACGAACAGGATGATGACGATGAGCACCGCCGAGATCCAGAACATCGGGCGACGGCGCATCGACTCCCAGGCGTCGCCCCAGGTGGTGCGTGGCTTGCCGCTCGTGCGCACGGCGTCGACCGCCTGCACCGGAGTCTCGGAGACGGGTGCGACGAAGCGTTCTTGCTGCAGACGAGCGTTATTTGGCATAGCGGATCCTTGGGTCAAGCCACGCGTAGAGCAGGTCGACGAGGAGGTTGGCGAGCATGAAGATCAACACCATGATGGCGACGAACGACACGACAGTCGGCCCCTCACCGAGGGTCACGGCGCGGTAGACCGTGCCGCCGACACCGTTGATGTTGAAGATGCCCTCGGTGACGATTGCGCCGACCATGAGCGCACCGAGGTCGATGCCGAGGAACGTGATCACCGGAATGAGCGAGTTGCGCACGACGTGCACCGTGATGACGCGGCGGCTCGAGAGGCCCTTCGCGGTCGCGGTTCGCACGAAGTCCGCCGACATGTTTTCGGCGACGCTCGAGCGCGTGAGCCGCACGATGTAGGCGAAGGATGCGCTCGCGAGCACGATGGCGGGCAGAATCAGCTCGCCCCAAGGCGCTTCGGCGCTCACGGTAGTTCGCGCCCAACCAAGGTTGATGGCGAAGACGAGCTGCAGCACATAACCGATGACGAACGTCGGCACCGAGATGAGCAGCAGGCTGACGACGAGCACGCTCGCGTCGAAGAGCTTGCCCTTGCGCAGGCCAGCGATGAGGCCGATCAGGATGCCCGCGACAGCTTCGAATGCGAGCGAGAGCAGCGCGAGGCGCAGGGTGATGGGGAAGGCGTGGGCCATCACTTCGGTGACAGGGCGACCCGAGAAGGTCGTGCCCCAGTCACCGCGGACGAGGCCCGAAATGTAATAGAAGTACTGGGCGATGAAGGGTTCATCGAGGTGATACTGCGCCCGGATGGCGTCAATGGCCGCTTGTGACGGCTGACGGTCTCCGAACAGCGCGGCGATCGGGTCGCCGGGCAAAAGAAAGACGAGGCTGTAAATCAGGAATGTTGCCCCGAAGAACACGGGGATGAGTTGCAGCAAGCGTCGGCCGAGATACCAAAGCATCGGCGGCTCCTCCTTGACATGTCACGAACGGCGACGGATCGCATCCCGTTCGCACGGATGGAACCGGGGTTCGGTTGCCGAGCGCACTGGCTCAGCAACCGAACCCCGGTTCACGAATGGCTATTCCTTGGTGATCTGCTCGTAGAGCGGCACCGAGTCCCACCCGAAGGTGACGTTGCTTACGGTCTCGCCCCAGACACCAACAGCGTTGGAGTACCAGAGCGGGATCGACGGGAGGTCCTCAAGAAGAATCTGCTGGGCCTCGGTGTAGAGCGCGGTCGCTTCCTCAGGCGTTGCGGCCGAAAGTGCTGCCTGCACCTTCTTGTCGAACTCTGGGTTCGAGTAGCCCTCGTAGTTCGACGACGCACCGGTCTGGTACTGACCCGAGAGGAAGTTACCCTGCGACGGGTAGTCACCCTGCCAGCCGGCGCGGGTGGCACCGTCGAGCTTCTGCGCCTCGCGGTCCTCAAGGGCCGCGGCGAAGGTCGGGTACGACTCGCCCTCGGCGGTGATGCCGAGCGTGTTCGAGATGCTGTTCGCGGTTGCGTCGACCCAGGCCTGGTGGCCGCCGTCGGCGTTGTACGAGATGTAGAAGGTGCCCTCGTACGGCGAGATCTCGTCGGCCTGCGCCCAGAGTTCCTTCGCCTTCTCGGGGTCGTAGCTCAGCACATCGTTGCCCTCGAGGTTCTCGTCGTAGCCCTCAACGACCGGCGACGTGAAGTCGGTGGCCGGCGTGCGGGTGCCCTGGAAGATCGTGTCGGTGATCTCCTGGCGGTTGATCGACAGCGAGATGGCCTCACGGCGCAGCTTGCCCTCTTCGTCGTCCTTGAAGTGGTCGAGGTAGAAGGGGATGTTGATGCCCTGGTAGATCGCAGCCGCCTGGTTGACGTTGCGGTCCGGGAAGTCGGTCGTGTAGGTGCTGAACGCGGTGTCAGGCACTGCGTCGAGCACGTCGAGGTTGCCACCCTGCGCGTCGGCGTAGGCGGCCTCGAGACCGGTGTAGAAGACGAACTTCACGCCGCCGTTGACCGGCGTGCGGTTGCCCGAGTAGTCGGGGTTGGTGACGAGCGACATGCTCTCGTCGTGGGCCCAGGCGTCCTCACCATCCGGCATGTAGGGGCCGTTGCCGATCGGGTTCTCACCGAATGCCTCGATGTCGTCGAACGCAACCGAGGGCAGCGGCATGTAGGCGGTGTAGCCGAGGCGGATCGGGAAGTCGGCCTCCGGCTCCTTCAGCGTGACGGTGAAGGTGGTGTCGTCGGTGGCCTCGATGCCGGTCAGCTCGGTGCTGCCGTCTTCGCTGGCGCCTTCAAAGTTACCGAACCAGTAGGCACCCGAAGGGTCCTGTGCCGCGTGGTTCCAGGTGTCCACGTACGTCTGCGCGGTGATCGCCTCACCGTTGGTGAAGGTCCAGTCCGGCTTGATCGTGATCGTCCAGGTAGTCGCGTCGTCGCTCTCGATCGACTCAGCCATCTCGTTCTGGTACTCGCCGGTGGCGTCATAGCTGACAAGACCGGCGTACATCGCGCTCAGAATCTTGCCGCCACCGGTTTCGGTGGTCGCGTAGGTGATCAGCGGGTTCTGGGGCTCGCTACCGTTGGTGGTGATGATCGCGGATGAGTCGCCAGTGGCGGCCTCGGTCGCACCATCGCCGCCGGTATTGCCGCTGGCGCAGCCAGCCAGCATGAGCGCACCTGCAGCTGCGAGGGCGATGGAGCCCCGCAGGAGTCGTGGTCGTCTCGACATGTTTCCTCAATTCTTGGGTGAGGCCGGCTTCGTGGTGATGGGCGTGCAACTCTGCCTGCCCGAAGCCGGATCTTTGGATGAATACTTTAGGTGGTTGTTCACCCATTGCACAGATGTCGTTCAGGAAACGTGAAAATCTTTGCAAGTTTGTTGCACGCGAATGCGTGAGATTACGCAAAAGCGACAATTCTTGGTCGGCGTCTCGGTAATTCTGTGCACCCAACAACGACCCAACCTCGGAGTGAATTAGGGTAGCCTTACCTGAGTTGCGACCGACACGGGCTCCCTCGAATGTCCTCGATCGCGTGACTTTCCCCTGAGGTCCCTACGAAAGGATCCCCCATGCGCGCACGCCGCGTGACCACCGTTGCCACGACTCTTGTCGCATCCTTGGCCCTTGCTGCCTGCTCGAGCACCGCATCCGGCACCGACGGCGCCGCGAGCGGCGAGGCTGGCTCCCCCATCACCATCGAGCACGCGCTCGGCACCACCACGATCGACGCGAAGCCGACGAGCGTCGCCGCCGTCGGCTGGGCCAACCAAGACACGGCGCTCGCGCTCGGCGTCTCGCCCGTCGGGTTCGGCGCTCAGACCTGGGGCGTTGAGGATGGCAGCGGCATGATGCCCTGGACGAAGGAGAAGGTGGAGGAGCTCGGCGGCGACCCCGTGCTCTTCGACGAGACCGACGGTATCGACTACGAGGCCCTCGCGAACACAGCTCCCGACGTGATCCTCGCCGCCTACTCGGGCATCACCGAGGAGGAATACGGCACGCTGAGCGACATCGCGGACACCGTCGCCTACCCCGAGACCGCATGGGCCACCACGTGGCGCGACCAGATCAAGTACAACTCCGAGGCAATGGGCCTGGCCACCGAGGGCGAAGCACTCACGACCGAGCTCGAGACGCTGCTCGACGAGAAGGTCGCTGAATACCCGCAGATCGACGGCAAGACCGGCGCGTTCATGTACGCCGGCCTCGGCGATGAGTCGCAGATCGGCTTCTACACGTCACTCGACCCGCGCGCGGGCTACCTCGAAGACCTCGGCCTCTCGGTGCCGCAGTCGGTGGCCGATGCGACCGAAACCGCCGACGGCTTCTACGTCGACATCAGCGCGGAGAACATCGACCAGCTCAACGACGTCGACGTGCTCGTCGTCTACGGCGACCAGGCGCTCCTCGACGAATGGCAGGCCGACCCGCTCATCAGTCAGATTCCCGCCGTGCAGAACGGCTCGGTCGTGCTGCTCGGCAACGACGGCGCGCTCGCCGCTTCGGCGAACCCGTCGCCCCTGTCGATCCCGTGGGGTGTCGACGAGTACGTGCAGCTGATCGCCGACGCGGCCGACAAGGTCAAGTAGTTCCCCGCGTGCACAGCGTGCGAATCGGCCGCCGCCGGAGACTCCTCGGGCTCCTCCTGCTCGTCGGTCTGCTGGCGGTGGCCGCCGCACTTTCCCTCGCCTTCGGTGCCCGCGTGGTGAGCTGGCAGGAATTCCTGGCCGGCGTCACCGGCAGGGCCGGCCCGAGCGACATCGGTGCAATCGCGGTGCAGGAGCGCATCCCCCGCACCGTGTTCACCCTCGTCGCGGGCGCCGCGCTCGGCGTCTCTGGCGCCCTCATGCAGGCACTCACCCGCAATCCCATCGCCGACCCGGGCATCCTCGGCATCAACACTGGCGCCGCGCTCGGCGTCGTGGTGAGCATGTCGGCCTTCGGCCTCTCCACCCTCCCCCAGTACCTCGCGTTCGCCCTGCTCGGCGGGCTCGTCACCGCCGTCGCCGTCTACGCCATCGCCTCACTCGGCTCGGGCGGCGCGACGCCCGTCAAGCTCGCGCTGGCCGGCGTAGCGACCACCGCCGTGCTCACCTCGCTCGTCAGCGTCGTCACGCTGACGCAGAGCGACGTGCTCGACGTGTGGCGGCACTGGACCGTCGGCTCGGTCGGCCGCGGCAGTTGGGAGTCACTCGCGATCATCTCACCGCTGCTCATCATCGCGGCGGCGCTCGCAGCGTTCTCGCTCGGCCCACTCAACTCGCTCGCGCTCGGCGACGAGGCCGCGACCGGGCTCGGCGTGAACGTGCTGCGCACACGCATCCTCGTCGCCGTTTCGGGCGTGCTGCTCTGCGCCTCCGTCACCGCGGTCGCCGGGCCGATCAGCTTCGTCGGGCTCATGGTGCCCCACATCGTGCGGTTCCTCGTCGGCCCGAACCAGGCCTGGGTCGTGCCGCTCTCGGCCCTCGGCGGCGCGACCCTGCTGCTGCTCGCCGACGTGATCGGCCGCGTCGTCGTACGCCCCGGCGAGCTTGCGGTCGGTCTCATCACCGCGTTCGTCTGCGCGCCCATGCTCATCGTCATCGCCCGCCGTTCGAAGGTGCGCGAACTATGACCCTCGACCTCGCCTGCCGCGCCCGCACCCGCCGCTACCACCTCGTGGTCGGCGTGCTCGTCGCGCTCCTCCTCGCCCTCGTCGTCGCGTTCGCGATGATCGGCGACGTCGTCTATCCAATCGGCGATGTACTCGCCGTCGTGGCCGGGCAGGATGTGCCGGGAGCGTCGTTCAACGTCGGACAGCTGCGCCTGCCCGCGGCCACGCTTGCGGTGCTTGCGGGCGTCGCGTTCGGCGTCAGCGGCTGCGTGTTCCAGAACCTGCTGCGCAACGACCTCGCGAGCCCCGACATCATCGGCATCACCTCGGGCTCGAGCACCGCCGCGGTGTTTGGCCTGCTCGTGCTGGGGTGGAGCGGTCCCGCCGTGTCGGCTCTCTCCGTGGTCGCCGGGCTCGTGGTCGCAGCCATAATTGCGGCGCTCGCGGCCCGCCGCGGCGGCTTCGGCGGCCGACTCATTCTCATCGGCATCGGCGTGAGCGCGATGCTCGTGTCGGTGACAAGCTACCTACTCATGTACGGCAACGTGAACAGCGTGCCCGCGGCCCTGCGCTGGCTCAACGGCAGCCTCAACAATGCGAGCTGGGACGACATCCCCGTGCTGCTTATTGCCCTTGCCGTGTGCGGCGGCGGGGTGCTCGCACTGCAGCACAACCTGCTGCCCATGGAGCTTGGTGACGAGGCCGCGACGGGGCTCGGTGTACGGGTGCAGCGCTCGCGGCTCACCCTCATGCTGCTCGCCGTCGCCCTCACCTCGTTCGCAACCGCCGCATCCGGCCCGATCTCGTTCGTCGCGTTCCTGTCGGGTCCGATCGCGCTGCGCCTCACCGGCCGCAGTAACCACTCGCCCATCGTGCCCGCGGCGCTCGTCGGCGCGGTGCTCGTGCTCGCGGGCGAGCTCATCGGCCAGCACGCGCTCGGCGTGCGCCTGCCGGTCGGCGTCGTCACCGGGCTCATGGGCGCGCCGTTCTTCTTGTACCTCCTCATCCGCTCCAACCGAAAGGGGGCCCAGTGACGAAGCACGCCCTTGTGCTCGAAGCGTCGGGGCTCGACGCGGGCTACGGCCGCACCGCGATCGTCCATGACGCGACCGTGCGCATCCCGCCCGGCGAAATCACGGTGATCCTCGGCGCCAACGCCTGCGGTAAGTCGACCCTGCTCAAGACCTTCGTGCGCGTACTCAAGCCGCTCGCGGGCAGCGTCGTGCTCGACGGCCGCGACGTCGCCGCGACACCGTCGAAAGAGCTGGCGCGCCAGCTCGGGCTGCTCCCCCAACAGCCGATCGCGCCCGAGGGCATCACGGTCTACGACCTCGTCGCGCGCGGCCGGCACCCACATCACCGGGCGTTTCAGACCCACGCGGCCGACGACGACGCGGTGGTCGCCGATGCCCTCGCCGCGACCGGCGTCACCGAGCTCGCGGGGCGGGCCGTCGACGAGCTCTCGGGCGGCCAGCGGCAGCGCGTGTGGATCTCGATGGCCCTCGCGCAGCGCACCGACGTGCTGCTGCTCGACGAGCCGACGACATTCCTCGACGTGACACACCAGTACGAGGTACTCGACCTGCTCACCGACCTCAACCGCGAGCGCGGCACGACCATCGTCATGGTGCTCCACGACGTGAACCTCGCCGCCCGCTACGCCGACCACCTCATCGCCATGCGCGGCGGCAAAATCGTCGCCACCGGCACCCCGCGCGAGGTCGTCACCGAGGCCACCATGGCCGAGGTGTACGACATGACCTCGCGCGTCATCGACGACCCGGTCTCGGGCGCACCGCTCGTGCTGCCCGTCGGTCGCCACCACATCGACCCCACCGGAGGAAGCCATGCCCGTTAGCACCACCGTCGCCCCGTTCGCCCTGTTCCCGGTGCGCGTCACCGCGGTGCGCGACATCTCGCCCGGATTCCGCCGGGTCACGTTCGTCGACGAGTCGCTCGGTCACTTCGGCGACCCGGGCTGGGACCAGCGCATCAAGCTGCTGTTCTCGACGCCGACCGCGGATGCGCGCACGCTGCTCGGCTCGACCGACTGGTATGGCGACTGGCGCGCGCTGCCCGAGGACGCGCGCCCGCCCATCCGCACCTACACGACGCGCTATGTGCGACCCGAGCTGAGCGAAGTCGATGTCGACCTCGTCGTGCACCCGGGCGGCACCGGGCCCGCCTCGCGCTGGCTTGAGGGCGCCGCCGAGGGCGACGAGCTCGTGCTGCTCGGCCCGGATGCGCGCTTCGACGGCGAGCCCGGCGGGGTCGACTTCGTGCCGCCGGCGCGCACCGAGCAGTACCTGCTCATCGGCGACGAGACGGCGGCACCCGCGATCGCGGTGATGCTCGAGCAGCTGCCGGCGGATGCTCGGGGTGTCGCGGTCGTCGAGGTCGAGTCGGCCGCCGACGCCGCGTACTTCCCCGCGCATCCCGGCTTTGAGGTGCGCGCCGTGGCGCGGGCCGGAGCCGAGCACGGTGCGGCGCTCGTCCCGGCCGTCGAGTGCGCCGCAGCCGAGCTCGCGCCCGAGGGCACGCCGCAGACCCTCACCGAGATCAACCTCGACACCGACCTGCTCTGGGAAGTGCCGCGCACCGCAAAGGGCGGCGCCGCGCTCGAGCAGACCTCGCTCTACACCTGGCTTGCGGGCGAGTCGAATGCCGTGAAGACGCTGCGCCGGCACCTCGTCGGCGAGCGTGGCATCGACAAGCGCACCGTCGCCTTCATGGGCTACTGGCGCCTCGGCCGCGCTGAAAACTAGCCGCACCCCTCAACAAGGCAGAGATCGCGAATGCGCGGGGCCAGCCGCGAGTGCGCCGCCAGCCCTGCGCGAGCGCCTACTTCTTGTAGTTCGGGGCCTCCATGACCATCTGCACGTCGTGGGGGTGGCTCTCTTTGAGGCCCGCCGGGGTGATTCGCACGAAGCGGCCGCGCGACTGCAGGTCGGGGATCGTGCGGGCGCCGACGTAGAACATCGACTGGTGCAGGCCGCCGGTGAGCTGAAACACGTTCTGACGCACCGTGCCGCGGTACTGCACCTTGCCCTCGATGCCCTCGGCGATGAGCTCGTCGTCGCTCGGCACGTCGGCCTGGAAGTACCGGTCGCGCGAGTACGAGGTCTTCTTGCCGCGAGTCTGCATCGCGCCGAGCGAGCCCATTCCGCGATACGACTTGTACTGCTTGCCGTTGACGAAGATGAGGTCGCCGGGCGCCTCGTCGGTGCCCGCGAGCAGCGAGCCGAGCATGACGGCGTTCGCGCCAGCGACGAGCGCCTTCGCGATGTCGCCCGAGAACTGCAGGCCACCGTCGGCGATGACCGGCACGCCGGTGCCGCGCGTCGCCTTCGAGGCCTCGTAGATCGCGGTGATCTGGGGCACGCCGACGCCCGCGACGATGCGCGTGGTGCAGATCGAGCCGGGGCCGACGCCGACCTTGACCGCATCCGCGCCCGCCTCGACGAGCGCCGCGGCGCCCTCGCGGGTCGCGACGTTGCCGCCGATAATGTCGACGTCCTTGAACGCCGGATCGTTCTTGAGCTTGCGGATCATGTCGATCTCGCCGCGCGAGTGGCCGTTCGCGGTGTCGACGACGATGACGTCGACACCGGCGTCGAGCAGCGAGCCCGCGCGCTCCCAGGCGTCGCCGAAGAAGCCGATGGCCGCGCCGACGCGCAGGCGGCTGATCGCATCCTTCGTCGCCAGCGGGTACTTGTCGCGCTTGTCGAAGTCCTTCACCGTCACGAGGCCACGCAGAATGCCGGCCTCGTCGACGAGCGGTAGCTTCTCGATGCGGTGCTGGCCGAGCAGGCGGAACGCGTCGTCGCCACTGATACCGACAGGGCCGGTGATGAGGCCCTCCGACGTCATCACCTCGTGCACCTTCGTGGTCGCCTTCTCGCTCTCGGCAACGAAACGCATGTCGCGGTTCGAGATGATGCCGACGAGCTTGCCGGCCTCGTCGACGACGGGCAGGCCCGAGATGCGGAACTGGCCGCAGATCTCGTCGACGTCGGCGACGGTCGCGTCGGCCGAGGTCGTGATGGGGTTCGTGATCATGCCTGACTCCGACCGCTTCACGCGGTCGACCATGTCGGACTGGTCCTGAATCGAGGCATTGCGGTGGATGATGCCGAGACCACCCTGGCGAGCCATCGCAATCGCGAGCCGTGACTCGGTCACGGTGTCCATGGCCGCCGAGACGAGGGGCACCTTGACCGAGATGTTGCGGGTGAGCTGCGTGGTCGTGTCTACCTCAGACGGAATCACATCGGTTTCTTCCGGAAGCAGCAACACATCGTCATAGGTGAGTCCGGTAAAGCCGAAGGGATCGTGCTCAGTCATTTTGCTCCTGCAAACGCGGTAGTGATCGCCCGCCGAGGACGCGGGCGCGTATCTCCATGGTACGACCCAACGTAGGGGCGGCGCGGGGCATTCCCGGGGTCGGGCCCGGGTGGTACCGGATGCTCAGACGACGTTGATCTCGCCGGTCGGGTCGGGCTCGACCCTGGTGCGTCGGCGGCGTCGCCCAACATCGATCACGAGGTCGATCGTGAAGAACACGAGGCCGAGCCACACCAGGCCGAAACCGAGCCAGCGCTCGGGCGGCATCGGCTCGTGCAGCAGCACGACGCCGAAGATGAATTGCATGGTCGGCGCGACGTACTGCACGATGCCCACTTCGACGAGGCTCAGGCGCGCGGTGGCCGCGGCGAACAGCAGCAGCGGCACGCTCGTCATGACGCCCGCGAGCAGCAGCATCGTGGTGTGGCTGCCCGACACGCGGCCCATCGTCAGCCCGCTGGTCACCTCGATGAAGATGAGGATGCCGATGCCGACCGGCGCGAGCCAGAGTGTCTCCATCGTGAGCCCGGCGATCGGGTCGACGCTCCGACTCACCTGCTTTTTCAGCAGGCCATAGATCGCGAACGAGCACGCGATCGCGAGCGAAAGCCACGGCGGCTCGCCGTAGGCGACCACCATGACGATGAACGATGCCGTCGCGAGCGCGGCCGCGACCCACTGCAGCGGCCGCAGCCGCTCGCGCAGAAACACCATGCCGAGCAGCATCGAGATGAGCGGATTGAGGTAGTACCCGAGCGAGCCCTCGAGCGAGCGCCCGACCTCGACCGTGAGCACGTAGAGCGTCCAGTTCGCGAACACGGCGAGGCTCGCGAGGCCGAGGAAGAGCATCGAACGCCAGTTCTTAACGATGCGCATGAACGCACCCCAGCGGCGTGCAACCAGCAGCACCGCGAAGCAGAAGACGACCGAGAGGACGATGCGCCACGCGATGATCTCAAAGGTGCTCGTCGGCTTCACCGTTTGCAGGTAGAGCGGCAGCAGGCCCCACACCGCGAACGACGAGATGCCGAGAATGAGGCCGGTCGTCTGCGTCGACCCCGATCGCTCCGGTGCGGATGCGGGGCTGGCGGCAGAGTTGGTCACTTCGGCAGCATACGCCGAAGCAACAACAAAGGCGGGCCCCCGGTATTCCGGGAGCCCGCCTGGTCGTTACGCGAGTAGCCTAGGCGATCTTCGCGAGCACGTCGCGAGCCGAAAGGATGAGGTAGTCCTCACCGGCGTACTTCACCTCGGTGCCACCGTACTTCGAGTAGATGACCTTGTCGCCAACGGCGACATCCATGGGGATGCGCTCGCCGTCTTCGTCGAAGCGGCCGGGGCCGACGGCGACAACCTCGCCCTCCTGCGGCTTCTCCTTGGCGGTGTCAGGAATCACGAGACCCGACGCGGTGGTCTGCTCGGCCTGGACCTGCTGGATGACAATGCGATCTTCGAGCGGCTGAATGTTCACCGACACGGCAATCCTCTTTCTCTTGACGAGCTGTGCAAGTTTGAAGTTAGCACTCTCACCCTGAGGGTGCTAACTCGAGTGTATTGGGTGCTCCCTGATGGTGCCACCCAGCCGCCCGAGCGTACGCCCAGAGCGAAGGCTCCCGCCTGCAAGTACGGTAGGCAGGGTGAATCGCGACGACCTGGAAGTGCTGCTCACCCCGGAGGCCCTGCGCTTGCTCGACGAGTACGCCGAGCTCGACACGGTGAGCGACGCCGTCGGCGCGGTCATGACGCTGCGCAAGGCCGGCGTCGACGCGCACACGAGCGCCGTCGTGCTCACGCAGCTGCAGCTGCGCCGGCGGGCGCGCGCGAAGTTCGGCAAGTTCGCCGCGAACATGCTCTTCACGGATGCCGGGCTCGCGCAGGCGACCCGGCTGCAGGTCGCGGCGCGGCACGCCGACCGGTTTCGCCGGGCCGAGGTGCGCACCCTCGCCGACCTCGGCTGCGGCATCGGCGCCGACTCGCTCGCGTTCGCGTCGCTCGGCTTCGACCTGCTCTCGGTCGACGCCGACGAGCTGACCGCCGCCATCGCGAGCTTCAACCTCGCGCCGTTCTCGAACGCGCGCGTCGAGCATTCGACGGCCGAGGCCACAAACCTCGATGGCGTCGAGGGTGTGTTCCTCGACCCCGCCCGCCGCACCGAGTCGCGCGGCGGCACCCGGCGCCTCGCTGACCCCGACGACTGGCGCCCCTCGCTCGGCTTCGCCTTCGATGTCGCCGCGAACGGCCGGGCGGCCGGCGTGAAACTCGGCCCCGCGATGCCCCACGAACTGCTCCCGCCGAGCACCGCATCGAGGCCAGTGGAGACGCAGTGGCTGTCGGTCGAAGGCGAACTCGTCGAGTGCGCCGTATGGCTCGGCGCCACGGCGCGCGCCGGCGTGCGCCGCAGCGCGCTCGTCCTGCGCGACGGCGCCCACGAACTCACGTCAGCCGGCGCAGCGAGCGAGGATGCGCCCGTCGGCGAGCTCGGCGAGTTTCTCTACGAGCCCGACCCGGCGCTCATCCGCGGCCGGTTCATCGGCGAATTGGCGGGACTCCTTGGTGGGCACATGATCTCGCCCGAAATCGCCTGGGTGACCGCGCCCGAGTTGCACGAGACTCCCTTCGCGCAGGTGTTTCGCGTGCGCGAGGTGCTGCCGCTCCACGCGAGCTCGCTGAAGAAGCGGCTGCGCGACCTCGGCATCGGCCGGCTCGAGATCAAGAAGCGTGGCGTCGACCTCGACCCGGCAAAGTTGCGCAAGGAGCTGCAGCCTCGCGGCGACAACGCCGCGACGCTGATCTGCACGCGCGTCGACGAGCGCCGCGTCGCGATCCTCGCCGACCGCGCCTAGCCCCGCGGGCTAGTTACATCGCGACAACGATCGCGGTCGCGATCGCAATCGCAATCGCAATCGCGCTGCCCGCAATGCCGATGCCGGCGAGCGCCTTTCCGTTCGGCTCGCGACTCATCGCAACAACCGAGATGACCAGGCCAATGACGCCGAGCGCACCCGCGATGATCCACACAATGCCGGGGAAGCAAAGCAGGATCAGCGCGATGAGCGCGAGCGCGAGGCCGACGTACGAGAACGTGGGCCGCGCAGCCCCGGCCGCGGGCGCGCCGAACTGCGTCGGCGCAAACTCCTGCTCGCGCGGCTGGCCGTAGCCCTGCTGCTGGGTCGGCGGAGCGCCGTACCCACCCGGCTGCGGCTGGGCCTGCTGGCCCTGCTGGTGCTGGGCCTGCTGCGACACCGGCTGACCGGCGAGTGGCGGCTGCCCACCCGCGTAGTCGCCGTATTCGCGGTGCTCGGGGTGCTGCACCCGGTCGGTGTACTCGTCGTTCATGAGGCCATCGACGTCGAGGGTGTCGCTGTCGTCGGCCTCACCGTTGTCGCCCGCCTCGCGCGGGTGAATCGGGCCCCGGCCGAAGTCAGAGCGGTCGTCGGTGACACCAAACGTGCCGCCCGCGGCCGGCACAACCTGTTCTTCCTCACCGTGTGGCCGCTGCGTGTTTGCGCCCCCGCTGTCAGTCATCGACATGCTCCCTTCGCCATCGCGATCATCCTAAATTGTCAGGCTCGAAGATTCCGTGAGTTGTGCCTGGGTCATCGGCAACGTCGAGTCGGCAGCGAAGTCGACCGGCGACGGCGCGTGCCCCGCGGCCACAAGCTGGGCACCGAGCACGGCGATCATGGCGCCGTTGTCGGTGCAGAGCGACAGCGGCGGGATGTGCAGCTGCACGCCCGCCTCGGCGCTCCGCTCTGCGGTGAGCTCGCGCACCCGCGCGTTCGCGGCGACGCCGCCGCCGAGCAGCAACCGCGGAATGCCGAGGTCGCGGCACGCCGCGAGCGCCTTAGTCACGAGCACGTCGGCGACGGCCTCGCGGAACGACGCGGCGATGTCGGCGACGGGCACCTGCTCCCCCGCATCCTCGAAACGCTCGACCTCGCGCGCGACGGCCGTCTTCAGCCCCGAGAACGAGAAGTCGTAGCGGTGCCGCTCGAGGTCGGATGCGCGCGACAGTCCGCGGGGGAAGCGGAACGCCTTCGGGTTGCCCTCGGCCGCGACGCGGTCGATCTGCGGGCCACCGGGGTACGGCAGGCCGAGCACGCGGGCGACCTTGTCAAAGGCCTCGCCGGCGGCGTCGTCGATCGTCTCGCCGAGCAGCTCGGAGTCGCCCGTGAGTGAGTCGACGCGGATCAGCGAAGTGTGGCCGCCCGAGACGAGCAGCGCGATGGTTGGAAACTCGACGGGGTCGCCGCCCTCGCGCAGCAGGTCGGCCGCGACATGGCCGACGAGGTGGTTCACGCCGTAGAGCGGCTTGCTGGTCGCAACCGCGAGCGCCTTCGCTGCGCCGACGCCGACCATGAGTGCGCCGGCGAGGCCCGGTCCCGCGGTCACGGCGATGGCGTCGAGCTCGTCGAGCGTCACGCCGGCCTCGTCGAGGGCCTGCTGCAGCACGTGCACCATTGAGTCGGCGTGGGCGCGCGCCGCGACCTCGGGCACGACGCCGCCGAACTTCGCGTGCTCGTCCATCGACGAGGCGACCGAGTTCGTGAGCAGCATCGTGCCGCGCACGATGCCGACGCCGGTTTCGTCGCAGCTCGTCTCGATGCCGAGCACGAGCGGCTCGCGCGCCGGTTCGAGGCGCGCGTCGGCCGCGCTGAGCGCCGTGTCGATGTCGGCTCGCATCACGATCGCGGCCTCCCGTTCCTTGCGGTAGTAGTTGTCGCGCCGCCCGATTTCGGTGAAGCCGAGGGCGGCGTAGAGGGCGCGCGCGGGAGCGCCCGATTCGCGCACTTCCAGAAAGACGCGCTGTGCGCCGCGCGAGCGGGCCCAGGCGAGCAGTTCGCGCAGTAGGCGTGTGCCCCAGCCACCGCGGCGTAGCTCCGGTCGCACGGCGATCGTCTGCACATCCGCCTCGCCCGCCCCCTGCGCGGCGAGCACGCCAGCGGCGCCGACGAGCGCGCCGTCGCGTTCGAGCACGACGTAGTGCGTGTGCTCGCTGCGGAGCTCGTCGTGCATGCCCGACGCGCTCCAGTGGTCGAGCGGAAACATCTCGAGGTCGAGCGCGACCATCCCGTCGAGGTCGTCGACGGTCGCCTCCCGCAGCTGCACGCTCACGCGGTCACCCGCTTCGGCACGGCGCCGGGCTTCGCGTCCGGCGCGCGCAGGTAAAGAATCTCGTCAGCGTCGGCCGGCACGCCTTGTTCCTGCCGCGCGAGCCACGCGAGGGCGAGGTGCGCGGCCGAGACCTGGCGCGCATCCGCCCTGGCCTCGGCCTCAGGCACGGCGTCGGGCGCGACGAGTTGGAAGCCGCCGTCTGCGAGCACCGAACCCGCCGGGTAGTGGCTCAGGGCGAGCTCGCGGCGGCGGGCATCGGTCGTGACGAGCAGTGAGCCCGTGTTGGCGGGGTGCTCGTGGCGCCACTCGTGAGCGATCGCGTCGTGGCTCGGCATCGGATGCAGGGGCAGGCCGCGCGCGAACGCGAAGGTGCGCGCCGCGGCCACGCCGACGCGCAGGCCGGTGAAGGGGCCTGGGCCCATGCCGCAGACGACGTCGGTAATCTCGGCCGCTGTGATGCCGGCTGTCTCGAGCGCCGTCACGATCGCCGCGCCGATGACCTCGGCGTGGTGGCGCGAGCTCGGCTCGCGGAACTCGCCGATGACGCGGCCCTGGTCACTCACGACGGCGACGTCGGTTCCGGCAGAGGTGTCGATGGCGAGCAGCATGGCGCCAAGTCTACGCGGGCGACGCGGCCCCGCCGTCGGCGAGGAGCGCCTCAACCGAGAGGCCCGCGAAGCGGTCGCCGACCGCGTGCACCGCGACCTCGCGGGGTTCTTCGACCGCCGCATCCGGGTCGTTCGACGCGCCGGGGACCGGGTCGGTCTGCCCAGCGCGGGGCCGCTCGAGTTCGAGCTCGAGCCACTCGTCGGTGATCGCGCCGACGACCTCCCTGCCCCACTCGATCACCGTGACGGCCGAGTCGAGGTCGAGGTCGAGGTCGTCGAGTTCGAGCGCCGAGGCGAGGCGGTACGCGTCGACGTGAATGAGCGCGGGGCCGTCGCCGAGCGAGGGATGCGTGCGAGCGATCACGAACGTCGGGCTCGCGACCGCGCCGCGCACGCCGAGCGCCTCGCCGAGGCCGCGCACGAGCGTCGTCTTGCCGGCGCCGAGCGGCCCGTTGAGCACGAGGACGTCGCCGCGGCGCAGCACGCGCGCGAGCGCAGCGCCGAGGCGTTCCATGTCGCCAGAGGTCTCGATTCGCGTCATGCCCGCACCCTACACAGCCTCGTTGTCGCGGGCCGAGCGGCGCTGCACCCGCGTGCCGAGGCCGGCGATAAGCCCCTCGACACACAGGCCGGTCCAGTTTGCCCAATCCTGCAGGCTGAAGTCGCTCGGGCGGGGGCCCCAAAGTCGCACGGGTTCGCCCGGGGCGCCGTCGCGGTCGCCGAGGTTGACAACGACTTGATCCATCGCGACGCGGCCGACGAGCGGCGCAGGGGTCTCGCGCACGAGCAGCTCGGCGCGGTGCGCGGCCGAGCGGGGAGTCGCATCCGCGTAGCCCACCGGCACGAGGCCGATCGTGGTGGTCTCGCTCGCGTGCCACTCGTAGCCGTAGCTCACGCCCTGGCCCTCGTGCACGCGCTTGATCTGCGCGAGCTCGCTGCGCAGCACGCCCGGCACGCGGGTGTCTTCGGCCAGCCCGTAGGCGGCACGCGTCGCGGCGGGCGCAAACGGCTCGACCGACGCCGACACCCCGAAGTCGCGCAAGGCGGCGAGGTCGTGCGGCCGACGCACGAGGTACTTCAGACGCAGGCCGGCCGCGAGCCCGAGCACGCGCTCGAGGCCGAGGCCGTAGGCGTCGGCGGTGAGGTCGAGCGCCGTGCCCGTCTCGGCGAGCTCCTGCAGCCGGGCGGCGAGCTCGGCATCGTCGATCACGAACTCGGGCAGCGGCGACGCCGAGGCCGGGCGCTCGGGCGTGCGGCGGCGCCGCGCCGAGTGACTCGGGTGCTCCGCCACGCCGCCGTGGTACTCGCGGGCGATGCGCGCGCTGAGCCGCGTCGTCACCTCGTAGTTGATGGTGCCCGAGGCGGCGGCCCAGTCGTCGGCGGATGCGGTGCCACCGATGACGGTGACGCGGCGGTGCGCGCTGCCCTCGACGTCGCCGAGCGGCGTCACCACGCAGTGACAGGCGTCGACGCGCTCGAGGCGCCAGCGCTCCCCCGCCTCGTCCTGCAACAGCAGCTCGCCCTCGGCGACCGGCAGCAGCCCATCAACCTGGCCGACGTCGAGCAGCCAGCGCGGCATGTCGTCAACGTCGTAGCGGCGCACGTGCGCCGTCAGCGTCAGGGCCGGGCGCAGGTCGAGGCCGCAGCGGGCCTCGGGGGCGACGGGGTCGAGTCCGTAGAGCGCGATGCCGAGTCGCGTCGCGTCGTAGCGGGCCTCGGGGAACTTCAGCGCGCCGGCGGTCGCCGCGAGGTGGCGCAAGCTCGGCTGCAGCCCGAAGGTCTCGGCGAGGGCGGCGGCGCGGTCGAAGGCCGCGATCTGATCGGCATCGTCGGCGTCACTCGTGCCTGAGAAGTGGCTCATGAGGCCGCGCACCTCGAGGTACCCGCGTGCCTCGTACTCGCTCGCGAGCGTGAACATCGCTGGCCAGTCGGGCTCGCGTACGCCGTTGCGGCCGAGGCCCGTGTCGAGCTTGATGTGCACCAGTGCGGGGCCGTCGACGCGGCCCTCGCGTTCGATCCAGCCGGCGAGCATCGCGAGGTGCTGCGGGCTCGAGAAGCCGAGCTCAACGCCGGCCTCGACGGCCGCGCCGAAGTCGATGCTCGGGGCATCTAGCCACGCGATCACGGGCGCCGTGATGCCGGCGGCACGCAGCGCGAGCGCCTCGTCGACGTCGGCGACGCCGAGCGCGCTCGCCCCTGCCGCGAGCGCAGCGCGGCCGACCTCGACCATGCCGTGCCCGTACGCGTTTGCCTTGACGATGGCAATCACGGGCACCTGCACCGCGTGAGAAAAGGCCTGCAGGTTATGGCGCACCGCGTCGAGGTCGACGTGGATACGCGGGGCCGGGGCGCGCTGGGTCACGACGCTGCTCCTTCCGCGACGACAAAAGCCGTCGACACGTCGCGATCGTGCGAGATAGAGAGGTGGAGGCGCCCCACCCCGAGACGAGCGAGGACACCGTCAAGCTTGTCGCCGCCGACGAACGAGGGCGCGCCAAGGTGGGTCCGGCGCACCTCGAGTTCGCGCAGGGTGAGTCCGTGCAGGCCGCCGAGCGCCTTCACCGCGGCTTCACGCGCCGCCCAGCGAGCGGAAATGCTCGTGAGCGGTAGCGCGAGTTCGGCCTCGGCGAAGATGCGTTCGGCGAAGCGCGGCACGCGGAGCGCCCGCTCGACGCGAACGTGCTCGACGGTGTCGACGCCAATTCCGAAAATCAGCGACATGCCGGCACCGCTATTCGACGGTGACCGACTTGGCGAGGTTGCGCGGCTGGTCGACGTCGAGGCCCTTCGCGGTCGAGAGCTCAAGCGCGAAGATCTGCAGCGGCAGCACGCGCAGGAACGGCTCGAAGAAGTGCTCGGTCAGCGGCATCGCAAACACCTCGTCGGCGAACGGCAGCACCGCGGCGTCGCCCTCTTCGGCCACCGCGAGCACGCGGGCGCCGCGGGCGCGGATCTCCTGAATGTTCGAGACGACCTTCGGGTGCAGGGTGTTGTCGTGGCGCGGGCTCGGCACGATGACGAACACCGGCTGGCCGGGCTCGATCAGCGCGATCGGGCCGTGCTTCAGCTCGCCGGCGGCGAAGCCCTCGGCGTGAATGTAGGCGATCTCCTTGAGCTTGAGCGCGCCCTCGAGCGCGATCGGGTAGCCCGTCGAGCGGCCGAGGAAGAGCACCGAGCGGGTGTCGGCCATCCAGTTCGCGAGCTCGCGGATGCGGTCGTGATGCTCGAGCACGTGCTGCATCTTCTCGGGCAGCTGGCGGAACTCCTCGAGGTGCCCCGCAACCTCCTCCTTCGAGAGGGTCTCGCGTGTGCCGGCAATGTAGAGGCCGAGCAGGTAGATCGCGGCGACCTGCGCGGTGAAGGCCTTGGTCGAGGCCACGGCGACCTCGGGGCCCGCGTGGGTGTACACGACCGAGTCGGACTCGCGCGGAATCGAGGCGCCCTGCGTGTTGCAGATCGAGATGGTCTTCGCGCCGAGCTCGCGGGCGTAGCGCACAGCCATCAGTGTGTCCATCGTCTCGCCCGACTGCGACAACGACACGACGAGCGTGCGCTCGGTGACGACGGGGTTGCGATAGCGGAACTCGTGAGCGAGCTCGACCGTCACGGGCACGCGGGTCCACTGCTCGAGGGCATACGCGCCGGTGAGGCCCGAGTAGTACGCGGTGCCGCAGGCGATGAGCAGGATGCGGTCGATTTCGCGGAAGTAGTCGGCGCCGAGCACCTCGAGGTCGGGCAACTTGACGTGGTCGTCAGCGATGCGGCCGAGGATCGTCTTCTCGATCGCCTCGGGGTTCTCAGCGATCTCCTTCGCCATGTACGACGGCCAACCGCCCTTGTCGGCAGCCGAGGCATCCCAGCTCACCTCGAACTCGTCGCCCGACGCGGGCTCGCCGTCGAAGGTCGTGATCTCGACCGACTCCTTGCGCACGACGACGATCTGCTCCTGGCCCACCGCGATCGCGCGGTCGGTGTGCTCGACAAACGCGGCCACGTCAGAGCCGAGGAAGTTCTCGCCGTCGCCGAGGCCGATCACGAGCGGCGAGTTGAGCCGCGCGCCGACGATGACGTCGGGCTGGTTCGCGTGAATCGCGAGCAGCGTGAACGCGCCGTCGAGGCGGGGCACGACGTTGCGGAACGTCTGCACGAGGTCGCCCGTCTTCGCATACTCGCGGCCGAGCAGGTGCGCGGCGACCTCGGTGTCGGTTTCGGAGAGGAACTCGACGCCGTCGGCCTTCAGCTCTTCGCGCAGCTCGTGGAAGTTCTCGATGATGCCGTTGTGAATCACGGCAAGCTTGCCACCGTCTGACAGATGCGGGTGCGCATTGCTGTCGTTTGCGGGGCCGTGGGTGGCCCAGCGGGTGTGGCCGATGCCGATGTGGCCATCTGCCATGGGGTCACGCTCGAGGTCATCGAGCAGCGTCTGCAGCTTGCCGGCGCGCTTGCGGGTGTTCAGCGCACCGTGCTCGTCGACCACGGCGATGCCCGCCGAGTCGTAGCCGCGATATTCGAGTCGGGCCAGACCCGACAAAAGGACCTGCTGACTGGTTTTGTCACCGACGTATCCAACGATTCCACACATATGGGTAATTCTGCCCCATCCCCCCGACGCGCGCGTTCAACTCCGCAAACGCGTCGAGAGCGTGGGCGGAACTAGCGCTGCTGTACGCGGGTCACGACCGCCACGAGTTCGTCGAATAGCTGCTCGCCGGGCTGCACCCCCATGACCTCGGGAACGAGGTGAGCGGCCGGGCGTGTCTCGAGTAGTTCGCCGAGCTCGTGCGACTGCTCGTCGTCGTCGCTGCGGAACTGCAGCGCCGCGCCGATCGCCGCCAGGAGACCACCGTGTTCGAGGCCGCGGGCCGCGAGGTCCACCGCCGGCTCGACGAAGCGCTCGTGTCGGCTCAGCTTGCGCAGCGGCTGGCGGCCGATGCGCGTCGGGGTGTCGGGCAGCTCGGGGTTTTCGAACCGCTGAATCGTGCGCGCGACATAGGCGGCGTGCTCGTCGAGGTCGAAGCCAAACTGCGCGATGAGCAGTTCGCTCGTCTCACCGAGCACCGTGTCGACGTGCTCGCGCACCTGCGGGTTCGCCAGGGCCGATGCGATCGATGCCTCCCCCAGGAGCGAGCCCCAGTACGCGGCGGTGGCGTGGCCGGTGTTCACCGTGAAGAGCTTGCGGCGGATGTACGGGGCGAGGTCGTCGACGAAATGGGCGTCGGGGATGCTCGGCTCGGCGCCATCGAACGGCCCTCGCTCGATCGCCCACTCGCTGAAGTCCTCGACCACGACGTCGACGCCGTCGGCGTGCACGGCGGGGATGATGCGGTCGACCGCGGTGTTCGCGAAGATCGCCCGGTCAGCGAGTTCTTCCGCGCCGTCGAGCACGAAGTCGCGCAGCGTGTCGGTCGCGTTGATTGCGTTCTCACAGGCAAGCACGACGAGCTTCGGCGCATCCACCGCCCGCTGCCGCAGGCCCTCGCGAATCACGGGCGCGATGAACTTGAGCACGCCCGCGCCGACGGCGCAGGTCGCGATGTCGGCCCCGGCCACGGCCGCCTGTGCGGAGGCCGGGGCGGCGGCCGAGTTCACGGCGCTGAAGCGGTCGACGGTGTGGGTGCGGGCATTCGCGCCGACCTCGCGCACCTCGTAGCTGTCGGTGGCGTTGAGCGTGTCGACGAGCTCGGCGTTGACGTCCGAGAACACGAGGTCATAGCCCGCCTCGTGCAGGGCGAGGCCGATGAAGCCCCGCCCGATGTTGCCGGCACCGAAATGTACTGCGGTCTTGGCCATTAGTCGTTTACTCCGCTCAGCAGTTCGTAGAGTTCTTCGTCGGTCTGCGCCTCGAGCAGGCGGTCAACCTTGCTCTGGTCGGCGAAGATCTGGGCAATCTTGGCGAGGATCTCGAGGTGCCCACCGTCCTTGCCGGCGATGCCGATCACGAAGCGCACCTCATTACCGTCCCAGTCAACCGGCTGCGGGTAGCGGGCAACCGAAAGCCCCGACGCGAGCACCGCCTGCTTGGCGTCGTTCGTGCCGTGCGGGATCGCGAGGAAGCTGCCCATGAAGGTCGAGACCTCGGCCTCGCGGGCGAACATCGCGTCGACGTAGTCAGGCGTGACCGAGCCGCGGGCGACGAGTCGCTCCCCCGCCTCTCGGATCGCCTCATCACGCGTCGTCGCGGTCGGCGCCGTCGTGATGCTCTCGAGCGTGAGCACGTCGGGGTCGGCCGCCGGGGTGGCCGGTGCGGTGGCGGTGGCCGTTGCCGCGGCAGGGGCGGCGGCCGGGGCCGGCGCATCCGTGCCGTCGCTCGGCGTGTAGGGCGAGGACTCGGCCGGAGCCGCCTCGGCGGCCGCCGCCGCCGCCGTGAGCTCGCCATCCTGGCGCTGCTTCAGCAGGTCCACGACCTCGTCGTACTTCGGCGAGTTCATGAACTGGCCGACGGACACGTGGATCGCGTCGGGGCGGCGCTGTCGCGCGCGGGGTGTGAGCTCTTCCTGCGTGATGATGAGGTCGGCCGTACTGTCGAGGTTCGCGATGGCCGCGTTCGTCACGGTCACGCCGGTGATGCCCGCGTCCTTCACCTTTTTGCGCATGACGCTCGCACCCATCGCGCTCGAGCCCATCCCCGCATCGCAGGCGAACACGACGCTCGTGATCTCGCGGTTCGGGTTGGCGACCTCGTCGCGCAGCGAACCGGCGGAGGCCTGACCGGCGAGGCTCGAGAGCGCCGCCGAGTCCTTGCCCTTGTTGCGCTGGGTCTTCGCGACCGCCGCACTCATGCCGTCCTCGCCGCGCTCAAGCGCCTCAAGGTCACGCTTGCGCGAGGCCCGCAGAATCACCGCGGCGACGACGAAGGTGACGGTGGCCGAGATGACAACCGACAGGATCACGCCGAGGTAGCTGTCACTCGCGGTTTGCAGCAGCACCGCAATGATCGAGCCCGGCGCCGCGGGCGCCCGCAGGCCCGAGTCGAAAATCATGTTCGTGAACACGCCACTCATGCCACCCGCGATCACTGCAAGCAGCAGTGCCGGCTTCATGAGCACGTACGGGAAATAGATCTCGTGGATGCCGCCGAGGAAGTGGATGATCGCGGCGCCCGGTGCCGAGGCCCGGGCCATGCCGACGCCGAAGACCGAGAACGCGAGCAGGATGCCGAGACCGGGGCCCGGGTTCGCCTCGAGCAGGAACAGGATCGACTTGCCGTCGACCGACGCCATCTGCGTGCCGAGCGGCGTCAGCACGCCGTGGTTGATGGCGTTGTTGAGGAAGAAAACCTTCGCGGGCTCGATCAAGATGCTCGTCAACGGCAGCAGGCCGTTGTTGATGAGCCAGCCGACCGCGTTCCCGAGCACCGTCATGAGGCCGTTAACGACCGGTGCGAGCAAGTAGAAGCCTGCGATCGCCATGATGAACGAGAAGATGCCGGCCGAGAACAGGTTGACGAGCATCTCGAAGCCGGCGCGGATCTTGCCGTCCCAGAGCTTGTCGAGCTGTTTCATGAGCCAGGCCGCGATCGGCGCCATGATCATCGCTCCGATGAACATGTGCACCTGGCCGAGCTCGCTCGCGCCCTCGGGCAGCGAGGCATTGAACTGGTTGACGATGTAGTCGCTACCGACGATGACGCCCATGGTCGCGACCGTGGCGACGACGCCACCGCGCTCCTTGTAGACCATGCGGCCGGCCGTGTTCGCGATGAGCAGCGGCATCAGGTAGTGGATGGTCGGGCCGACGAGCTCCGAGAGGCTCGCGTTCGGCGTCCATCCCTTTTCGATGAAGAACGCCGTGAACAGACCCCACGCGATGAGTGCGGGGATGTTCGGCATGATCATTCCCGAGAGGAATGTGCCGAACTTCTGGACTCCGACGCTGAACTTGTTCTTGCCGCCTGACGCTGAGTCGGTCGACGGCGCGGTAGTTGCGGACACCACTGCCTCCAGATGCTCGTGAGATACGGGCGGAACCGCGACACCGCGGTTCATCCTTTACTAAGCCTACTCTGCGGCTTGTCCCAGGAATACGGCCATCACGGCCAAGCGTTCCGCACTGCCCTACCTGCCAGTAAGCTGGCTTGATGCTCACCACCGCACGGCGCCCGGCCACCGCGAAGTGGTCGACGCCGTTCGATGAGATCGATCGCGCCGACTGGGCCGAGCTCGCCCCGTCGACGCCGCTTACGATCGACGAGGACGACGTCGCGCGCCTGCGCAGCCTCGGCGACCCGATCGACATCGATGAGGTGCGCGAGGTCTATCTGCCGCTCACCCGGCTGCTGAACATCCACGTGAACAACGCGCGCCAGCTGCGCCGCGCCCAGAACTCGTTTCTCGGCGACCGCGGCGACGGCACGCCCTTCGTCATCGGCGTCGCGGGCTCGGTCGCCGTGGGCAAGTCGACGGTGGCACGACTCCTGCGAGAGCTGCTGCGGCGGTGGGAGGACACCCCTCGCGTCGAGCTCATCACGACCGACGGGTTCCTCTACCCGAACGCCGAGCTCGAGCGCCGCGGCCTGATGTCGCGCAAGGGATTCCCGGAGTCGTACGACCGCCGCGCCCTGCTGCGCTTCGTCACGCAGGTGAAGTCGGGCGCTCCCGAAGTGCGCGCGCCGTTCTACTCGCACGTTGTCTACGACATCGTGCGCGACGCCGAGATCGTCGTGAACGCCCCCGACGTGCTCATCGTCGAGGGCCTCAACGTCCTGCAGCCGCCGTCGCGCGGCGGCGGGCTCGCGGTGAGCGACATGTTTGACTTCTCGATCTTCGTGGATGCGCGCACCTCCGACATCGAGAAGTGGTACCTCGACCGCTTTCTGCAACTGCAGCGCGGCGCATTCGCGAACCCGTCCTCGTACTTCCGCAAGTACGCTGACCTCTCCCCGACCGAGGCCGTTGCCACCGCATCCGATATCTGGAACTCGATCAACCTGCCGAACCTCGAGCAGAACGTGCTGCCGACGCGCTCACGCGCGAAGCTGATCCTGCGCAAGTCTGAGAACCACGCGATCTCGAAGGTCCTCCTCCGAAAGTCCTAGCGGCGGGTGCCTGGGTGCAGTTTTCTAGGATCGCTGCGGTTACCGCCGCATCTCTCGGAGAAAACCGCATCGGATGCGCGGGCACCGTCGCGAGCGGATGCGCGGGCCGACCGGATGCGCCGGTCACGGCCCCGCACCGGGCGCGAAATATCAGCGACTCGCTATCTGATAACGATTCTTATTAGCAGATAGTCTCGTGCGGTGCCGTTTCGGCGGCATCGAATTTGCTGATCCTTTAGGAAGGACCCGCCTCTATGGCACCGATCCTGTCCCGTCGAGCGCCGCTGCTCGCCTCTGCCGCATCCCTCGCGATTGCCGCGCTCGCCCTCACGGGCTGCGCCGCCGGCTCACAGCCCAGAGCACCACATCAACGGAGGCCGAGCACGACCACGAAGACGGTCACGAACACGAACACGCGGCGACGGAGTCGTCGGGCCCGCAGCCCCGCCTCGCGCTGACCTACGACGGCGGCATCATGGTCGTCGACGCGAACTCGCTCGAGGTCATCGCCGATCTGCCCATCGATGGCTTCAACCGCCTCAGCCCCGGCGGTGACAACCGCAACGTGTTCGTCTCGACGACGGGCGGCTGGGCCGTGCTCGACGCCGGCACCTACACCCAGCCACACGGCGACCACACCCACTCGTACGTCTCCGAGCCCGTGCTCAGCGACGTCGTCGCGAGCGCCGAGACACCCGGTCACGTCGTGCACCACGACGGCCAGACCGCACTCTTCGACGACGGCACCGGCGAGGTCACGATCTTCGCCACGGCGACGCTCGAGGAGCAGGTTGACGCCGGCAGCATCACGCCGACCGCGAGCTACGAGTCGGCCGACGCGCACCACGGCGTCGCCGTGCCGCTCGCCGACGGCCAGCTGTTCGTGACGGTGGGCAACGAGTCGGATCGCAACGGCGCCCAGGTCGTTGACGCCGACGGCAACGTCATCGCCGAATCCGACGAGTGCCCCGGTATCCATGGTGAGACCACCGTCGGCGACGACCTTGTTCTCGCCGGCTGCGAGGACGGCGTGCTGCTCTCGCACGGCGACCACTTCCACAAGATCGACGCGCCCGACGACTTCGGCCGCACCGGCAACGCGTTCGCCGCCGATGATTCGACCGTCGTGCTCGGCGACTACAAGACCGACCCCGAGGGCGGCATCGACCTGACCCAGATTGCCCTCATTGACACCGTCGACGAGTCGATCAACGTCGTCGACACCGGCAGCCACTACACCTGGCATGGCCTCGCCCGCGGCGAGGACGGCGAGGCCCTCGTCTTTGGCACCGACGGCACGCTGCGCGTCTTCGACCCCGAGTCGGGCGAACTCGTCAATGAGATCGCCGTGACCGACGAGTGGACCGTGCCTGACGAATGGCAGACCAGCCACCCGGCCATCGTGCAGGACCGCGGCTACGTCTACATCAGCGACCCGAACACCTCGACCATGTACGTGGTCGACTACCTCGGCGGGGAGGTCACCGAGACGGCCCAACTGCCCCACGAGGTCAACGAGCTGGCCCTTGCCTCGGGCCAGCTCGCAGAGGAGTAATCGGCAGCGCGATCCCCCCAAAAACGGCTGCGGCCCCGACCAGATTCTGGTTGGGGCCGCGGCCGTTTGACGTGAAAATTACGCGAGCGCGAGCTCGGCTTTCACGACTTCGGCGAGCGCGTCGGCATGCAGGCGCGCGGCGTCGTCGGTCTCGGCCTCGACCATGACGCGCACGACCGGCTCGGTGCCGGATGGGCGCAGCAGCACGCGGCCAGTGTTGCCGAGCGCGAGTGTCACTTTCTCGACCGCGGCCTGGACGGCCTCGTTCGAAGTGCACTCGTCCTGGCGCACGCCGCGCACGTTGACGAGCACCTGTGGGTAGACCTTCATGACCTGCTTGAGTTCACTGAGGGGCTTGCCCTCGGATGCGACAACGCAGGCGAGCAGCAGGCCGGTGAGCACGCCGTCGCCGGTGGTCGCGTGGCGAGTGACGATGACGTGTCCCGACTGCTCGCCACCGATGGTGAGCTCGCGGCGGTTGAGCTCGGCGAGCACGTAGCGGTCGCCCACCTTCGTTTCGACGAGGGTGATGCCATGCTCGCGCATCGCGATGCGCAGGCCAAGGTTCGACATGACCGTCGCGACGAGCGTGTCGTCCTTGAGCATCCCGCGGCCCTTGAGCCACAGGGCGAGGATCGCGAGTATTTGGTCGCCGTCGATAACTTCGCCGTTCGAGTCGACCGCGAGGCAGCGGTCGGCATCGCCATCGTGCGCGACGCCGAGGTCGGCGCCGAGCGACACGACGGTCTCACGCAACTTGTCGAGGTGCGTCGAGCCGACGCCCTCGTTGATGTTGAGGCCATCGGGCTCGCCACCGATGACGGTGACGTCGGCGCCCGCGTCGGCGAACACCTCGGGCGAAACGCCCGCGGCTGCGCCGTTGGCGCCATCGATGACGATGCGCATGCCGTCGAGCGGCGGGCGGCCGTCGTCGTAGACGACCGGCAGCGACGAGAGCAGGTGCAGCGTGTAGCGATCTTCGGCATCAGCAAAACGCTCGATGCGGCCGACCCCGTCGCCAGTGGGACGAAGCTGCTCGGCTTCAAGCTGGGCCTCGATCTCGTCTTCGAGTTCGTCGGCCAGCTTCCTCCCGCCGCGGGCAAAGAACTTGATGCCGTTGTCGGGAGCAGGGTTGTGAGACGCCGAGATCATGACGCCAAAGTCGGCGTCAACGTCGGCGGTCAGGAACGCCGCTGCGGGCGTTGGGATCACGCCGGCGTCGAAGACATCGACGCCCGCGGAGGCGAGTCCGGCGGCGACTGCCGCGCTGATGAACTGGCCGGAGATACGCGGATCCCGGGCGAGAACCGCGACCGGCCGCTCGCCGCGCTCGCGCGCTTCACGCG
>NZ_JASCYH010000036.1:0-27769 GCF_030011715.1 Gulosibacter sediminis
CCCGAGCACCGGTAATCGGTGCCCGGGCTCGACGAGGGTTCGGTGTGGTCTACGCCTCGTCAGCGAGCCACTTCGATGCGCGGTGCACCGCGGTCACGCGACGGAACGTGCCCGACCGGGCGCGCAGTACGACCGAGTCGGTGGTGATGCGGTCACGCTCGCGGTTGACACCCTTCACGAGGCCACCGTCGGTCACGCCGGTACAAACGAAGAAGGTGTTGTCGGTGCGTACGAGGTCGTCAGCCGACAGCACGCGACCGAGCTCGTGACCAGCGTTGACCGCCTTGCTGCGCTCCTCGTCGTTGCGCGGGTAAAGGCGGCCCTGCATGACGCCGTCGAGCGCCTTGATCGCGCAGGCCGTGATGATGCCCTCGGGGGTGCCGCCGATGCCGACGCACATGTCGACGGTGCCGTCTTCGAGGGCGGCATTAATGCCGCCCGCGACGTCACCGTCAAGCAGCAGCGAGGTGCCGGCGCCGGTGGCGCGGATGTCCGAGATGAGCTCTTCGTGGCGGGGACGGTCGAGCACGGCGATTGTCATGTCCTCGACGTGCTTGCCCAGGGCCTTCGCGAGGCCGGTGATGTTCTCACCAATCGGGCGCTCGAGGTCGATGATGCCCTTCCCTGCCGGGCCCGTGACGATCTTCTCCATATAGAAGACCTCTTTGGGGTTGTACATCGAGCCGCGGTCGGCCACCGCGATCACGCTGATCGCGTTGCGGCGACCGGCCGCGGTCAGGCTCGTGCCATCGATCGGGTCGACCGCGATGTCGCACAGCGGGCCGGTGCCGTTGCCGACAATCTCGCCGTTGAAGAGCATGGGCGCTTCGTCCTTCTCGCCCTCACCAATGACGACCTCGCCCTGGAACTCCACCGTGGCGAGGAACTTGCGCATCGCGTCGACCGCGGCGCCGTCGGCGCCGTTCTTGTTGCCGCGACCGATCCACGGCACGGCACGAATGGCAGCGGCCTCGGTGGCGCGAACCAGCTCCATTGCGAGGTTGCGGTCGGGGTGCTCGATGAGCTCCGCTTCAATGACTTCGGACACGCTGAACCCTTTCGGTCGTGGAAAATCTGACTTCAGACTACCGGCGCGACACAACGCACAGATGACCGTTCACATGCAAGGTGTGTCCAACACACATCGATACACTGCGAGAGTCGATGCTCGTGTCGATCGACAGTGAAGGAGTCGCAATGCCCATCGCCACACCAGACCAGTATGCAGAAATGCTCAACCGCGCCAAGGACGGCGGATTCGCCTACCCGGCGATCAACGTCTCAAGCTCGCAGACCATCAACTCGGTGCTGCAGGGCCTGACTGAGGCCGGCTCTGACGGCATCCTGCAGGTCACGACCGGCGGCGCCGACTATTTCGCCGGTCAGACGCGCACTGCCCGTGCCTCCGGCGCGCTCGCCATGGCGGCGTTCGCCAAGGAGGTCGCGAAGAACTACCCGATCACGGTGGCGCTGCACACCGACCACTGCCCGAAGAACGCACTCGACACGTTCGTGCTGCCGCTCATCGAGGCCTCGGAGGAGGCCGTAAAGCGCGGCGAAGAGCCGATCTTCCAGTCGCACATGTGGGACGGCTCGGCCGTGCCGCTCGCCGAGAACCTCGAGATCGCGAAGGAACTGCTGCCCCGCATCAAGAACAACGGGCAGATCCTCGAGGTCGAGATCGGCGTTGTCGGCGGTGAAGAAGATGGCGTTGCCGCAGAGATCAACGACAAGCTCTACACCACGATCGACGACGTCGTCGCCACCGTTGAGGCGCTTGGCCTCGGCGAGCGGGGTCGCTACATGGCCGCGCTCACCTTCGGCAACGTGCACGGCGTGTACAAGCCCGGCAACGTGAAGCTTCGCCCGGAGCTCCTCGCCGAGTTGCAGGCCGGCATTGCCGAGAAGTACGGCACCGCCGAGAAGCCGCTCGACCTCGTGTTCCACGGCGGTTCGGGTTCGTCGGCCGAGGAAATCGCGACCGCCGTGCGCAACGGTGTCATCAAGATGAACATTGACACCGACACGCAGTACGCGTTCTCGCGTTCGGTGGCCGACACCGTACTGAAGAACTACGACGGCTTCCTCAAGATCGACGGCGAAGTTGGCAACAAGAAGGTCTACGACCCCCGCTCGTGGGGCAAGAAGGCCGAGACCGCCATGTCGGAGCGCATCGTCGAGGCCACGCAACAGCTCGGTTCGCACGGCAAGTCGCAGTCCATCTAGCGCCACCCGTGACCCAACCCCCATCCACCGGGCCCCGAGGCAAGCAGCCAGGGCCCGGTGGCCAGTTTTCACCCGAAGAACTGCGCCGCCTCCGGCTGCGCGGTGACCGAATCATGGGCGTCGGCCTATTTGTGCTCGGCATCTTCGGCACCATCATCCACATGTCGAGCGTCACCGAGCAATCGCTCGTGACCCAGGTCGCACTGCTGTACCACCAGCTCGACCTCGGCGCCTATGTACGACCGGCCGACCTCGGCCTCGTCGCCACGACGGGCGTGATCGCGCACGTCGTGAACTACGCCGTGTGGCTCTACGTCGCCGTGCGCCGCTGGAACTCGGGCAAGCGGGCGCTGTGGTGCGCCGCCGTCGGCGCCGTCATCGCGGTCGCTATCACGCTCGCGGTCGTCACGGCCGCGATGTTTGCGCATCCCGAGGTCATCGACTGGTTCGCGAACGGCGCGCCCGCGCCGAGCCCGACGCCAACACAATAACGAGGGCCAAGCGGGCGACTCACGCCGCGCTCGACCCTCGTTGAGGGGCTGGCGGATGCGCGCATCCGCCAGCCCCTCCTTGCTTACGACGCGCTGTTTACGACTTTGACGAGACGCCGCCGCCGTGGCCGCCGAGTCCGCGGTCGTCGTGCTCGAGGTCCTTGCGCAGTTCCTTCGGTAGCGAGAACATGAGGTCCTCCACCGCGGTCTGTACCTCGTCAACGTCGCCGTAGCCGGCGGTCGCGAGGGCATCGATCGTCTCTTGCACGAGCACCTCAGGCACGGATGCGCCGGAGGTCACGCCGACCGTCTCGACACCATCGAGCCACTCCTGCTGGATCTCATCGGCGTAGTCAATGCGGTACGACGCCTTCGCGCCGTGCTGCAGCGCCACCTCGACGAGGCGCACCGAGTTCGACGAGTTCGCCGAACCGACCACGATTACGAGGTCGGACTCGGCCGCGACCTTCTTGATCGCAACCTGGCGGTTCTGCGTTGCGTAGCAAATGTCGTCCGAAGGTGGGTTCTGGAGGTTGGGGAAGCGCGCGCGCAGACGGTTCACCGTCTCCATCGTCTCGTCGACCGAGAGCGTCGTTTGCGAGAGCCACACCACGTTGTCGGGGTCGGGCACGACGACCGTGTCGGCCTCCTCGGGCGAGTTCACGACGGTGACGTTGTCGCCGCCGTGGCCCGCGGTGCCCTCGACCTCTTCGTGGCCGACGTGACCGATGAGCAGAATCTGGCGGTCTTGCTTGGCGAAGCGCGTGGCCTCGCGATGCACCTTCGTCACGAGCGGGCAGGTCGCGTCGATGGTCTGCAGTTCGCGGTCGGCCGCAGCCTCCTTGACCATCGGTGACACGCCGTGCGCCGAGAACACGAGATGCGACCCCTCGGGCACCTCGTCGACCTCGTCGACAAAGATCGCGCCGCGCTGCTCGAGCTCCGATACCACGTGCTTGTTGTGGACGATCTGCTTTCGCACATAGACCGGGGAGCCGTAGCGCTCGAGCGCTTTATCCACAGCTACCACGGCCCGGTCAACGCCGGCGCAGTATCCTCGAGGGGCGGCAAGCAGCACCCGCTTGTGACCGTCCACCGGACGATCCTCAAGGGTGACAGCAGGCCGCGGAACGCGGGGCATGGAAAGATTTACAGCTCGGCCACTCATATCGTCACCATTCTAGGTTGACTCGCTCAGGTAAGGCAGGTGATTTCGCTTGGCGGTGAACCAGTCCTCCCCCGAGCAGCCGTTCCAGGTGTCGTATATCTCGCAGGCGATCCACGATTGGGTCTCTCGGCTCGGCTCGGCCTGGGTCGAAGGCGAGCTCACGAGCTATGACATCCGCGGCGGCCACGCCTACGCCAAGATTCGAGACCTCGAACAAGACGCCTCACTCTCAATCGTCATGTGGCGGTCGGTGCGCGAGCGTCTTACCGAAGAGTTCCGCAAGGGCGACCGCGTCATCATCAATGCGAAGCCCGACGTGTGGGTCAAGGGCGGCTCGCTCTCGCTGCAGGTCTACGACATGCGCCACGTCGGCCTCGGCACGCTGCTCGAGCAGCTCGAGCGACTGCGCCGCAAGCTCGCCGACGAGGGTCTGTTTGATGCCAGCCGCAAACGGCCGCTCCCCTTCCTGCCGAACAAGATCGGCCTCGTCACCGGCCGCGACTCCGACGCCGAGAAGGATGTGCGCCGCAACTCCGAGCTCCGCTGGCCAGCCGTGCAGTTCCGCACCGAGTATGCGCGCGTGCAGGGCGATAACGCAGCCGCCGAGGTGCTCGTCGCGATGCAGCGACTTGACGCCGACCCCGAGGTCGACGTCATCATCATCGCCCGCGGCGGTGGCGACTTCCTTCACCTGCTGCCATTCAGTGACGAGACGCTCGTGCGCGCCGCAGCGGCCATCACGACGCCGCTTGTCAGCGCGATCGGCCACGAGGCCGACCGGCCAATCCTCGACGAGGTGGCCGATCTGCGCGCATCCACCCCGACCGATGCCGCGAAACGGGTCGTGCCAGACGTGGCCGAGCAACTCGACCTCGTGACCCAGCTGCGGGCGCGCATCCGCCGCCACGTCACCGAGCTGGTGCGCGTCGAGGGCCGACGCTTCGAAGACCTGCGCTCGCGCCCCGCCCTTGCGAACCCGAGTTGGATCATCGACCAGCGTGGCGACGAGGTTGGGCGCCTCGCCACGCGCGGCAGCGAACTCATGGACTGGCACCTGCGCCGCGCCTCCGACGAGGTGAGTGGCCTGGGGCACCGCCTCGCGGCACTGTCGCCGCTCGGCACCCTGCAGCGCGGCTACGCGATCGTCGAACGCGTCGACGGGGCCGCACCCGGGCTCGTCACGACCACATCCGGCGTCGAAGCCGGCGCGAAACTCAATATCCGTGTCACCGACGGCAGAATCGAGGCAACCGTAGAATGAGCACCATGGCCGAACCCCAGGCATCCGAGCCCACCCCCGTGGACGAACTCAGCTTCGAGCAGGCCCGCGACGAGCTTGCCCTCGTCGTGCAATCGCTCGAACAGGGCTCGCAGCCTCTCGAGGAGTCCCTACGACTGTGGGAGCGCGGGGAGTCGCTCGCCGCACGCTGCGAACAGTGGCTCAAGGGCGCTCGCGAGCGCCTCGAGCGGGCCCGCGACCAGCACAACCCCGAATCCTCCCAGGAGTAACACTTGGCCGAGCGCCCCCAAGATCCCCCGGTTGTCGCCGAACTCGGTCGACCGGAAACCCCCGAAGAGACTGCCGCCCGCAAGGCAGAATCGTCGCGCAAGTACCGTCAGCGCAAGACGATTCAGAACCTCATTGCGGCGCTCGGTGTCAGCGTGGTGCTCATGTTCGTCATGGTGCTGATCGTGCCGCGAAATGACGCGGAAGAGCTCCCCGACATCGACTTCACGGCGGCCGCCGAAGAGGCGCAGCCGCAGTTCGAGGTTCCCCTCGTGGTGCCGGAGTTGGGCGACAACTGGCAGTCAAACGGCACCGAGATTCGCACCGGCAACGACGACGTCACCGAGTGGTACATCGGCCTGCTCGACATCGTCGATGGCCAAGCAGACGAGTTCGTCGGCATTCGCCAGGGCGTCAACGCGAACGACACCTGGACCTACGACAAGGTTGGCAACCGCACGCCGACTGGCACGGTCGAGGTTGGCGGAGTGATGTGGGACGAGTACGACTACATGGACCTCTCGCGCGAGGATGCCGGCAACAACCGCTACGTGCTCGTCGCGACCCGTGACGACGCGACCTACATCGTCTTCGGTTCTGGCTCGGTCGAGTCGGTGCAGCAGGTCGCCGAGTCGATCGCCGACCAGATTCCGGCCAACTAGGGCGACCAAGCTCACGCGGCAACGAAGAAGGGCCCGGGCAATGCGCCCGGGCCCTTGCTCATCGCTGACTCGCTAGAGGTTCGGCGAGGTCATCTTGAGCACGTCAAGCTTGGCGTCGAGGTCGGCCTCGGTGATCTCGCCGCGCTCGACGAAGCCGAGGTCGATGACGGCTTGGCGCACGGTGACCTTGTTCGCCACGGCGTACTTCGCAACCTTGGCGGCGGCCTCGTAACCGATGACGCGGTTCAGCGGCGTCACGATCGAGGGCGACGATTCGGCGAGGTCACGGGCGTGCTCGACGTTGGCCGTGAGGCCGACGACGGTCTTGTCGGCGAGCACCCGCACCGAGTTCGAGAGCAGGCGAATCGACTCGAGCAGCGCCGTGCCCATCACCGGAATCTGCACATTGAGCTCGAATGCGCCCGAGGCGCCGGCGAAGGCGATGGTCGCGTCGTTACCGATGATGCGCGAGGCGACCATGAGCACGGCCTCGGGCACAACCGGGTTGACCTTGCCGGGCATGATCGACGAACCGGGTTGGAGGTCGGGAATCGCGATCTCACCGAGACCGGTGTTCGGGCCCGAGCCCATCCAACGCAGGTCGTTGTTGATCTTCACGAGCGACACGGCGAGCGTGCGCAGCGCGCCCGAGGCCTCGACGAGGCCGTCGCGCGCGCCCTGGGCCTCAAAGTGGTCGGCCGCTTCGTGCAGCGGGAGGTTCGTGTTCGACGCGAGCTCGGCGATGACCTGCTCCGAGAAGCCCGCCGGCGTGTTGATGCCGGTGCCGGTCGCGGTGCCGCCAAGCGGAACCTCGGCGACGCGCGAGATGGTCGCGTTGACGCGGTCGATACCGAGGCGAATCTGGCGGGCGTAGCCGCCGAACTCCTGGCCGAGGGTGACCGGGGTGGCGTCCATGAGGTGGGTGCGGCCCGCCTTCACGACGTCCTTCCACTCGGTGGCCTTTGCCTCGAGTGCCTCGGCGAGGTGCGTCAGCGCGGGCACGAGCTCCTCGAGCAGCGAACCGGTGACGGCGACGTGGGCCGAGGTCGGGAAGACGTCGTTCGACGACTGCGACGCGTTGACGTGGTCGTTCGGGTGCACCTGCTCGCCAAGCGAGGCGGTGGCGAGGTTCGCGAGCACCTCGTTCATGTTCATGTTCGACGAGGTGCCCGAACCGGTCTGGTAGACGTCGATCGGGAACTGGTCGAGGTGGGCGCCGCCAATAATCGTTTCGGCAGCCTGCACGATTGCCTGGGCGCGAGCCGAGTCAACGATGCCGAGGCGCTCGTTGACGATCGCCGCGGCGCGCTTGATCTGCGCGAGCGCGATCACCTGGCGGTCCTCGAGTCGGCTGCCCGAAATCGGGAAGTTCTCAACGGCACGCTGGGTCTGCGCGGCGTAAAGGGCTTCTTTCGGCACGCGCACCTCCCCCATCGTGTCGTGCTCGATCCGGTACTCGGTCTCGGGGGTGTTCACCACGTGTGTGCCTTTCTCCACGGCGAAAATTCGACCTTTCTAGCCTAGTTGACCGGCGTGTACGCCGCCGGAGAGTTCGCCAATGGCGGCGACCCAGAAGCCGACGAGCAGCCACGGGCCGAACGCGAGTTGAGCATCCCGCTGGCGCGTGCGCACCAGCGTGGCCGTCGCGGCAAGCCCACCGGCGACGAACGCAACGACCAAGCCAACCAACGGGGTTTGTCCACCGAGCAACCCGAGCCCGACTGCGAGCGGCACCGCAAGCTTGACGTCGCCCATGCCCATGCCAGCGACGAGCGCGAAGGCGCCGAACAGCACGAGCGCGAGCACGCCCGCGAGCACCGCGGCGACCGGGAACTGCGCCGTGATGCCCCACTGCAGCAGCACACCGACGCTCGCGGCGACCCACCCCGGCAGGGTCCACGCGTTCGGCAGCCGGTGCTCACGCAGGTCGACGCGCACGAGTGGCACCGTCGCAACCGCCGCGTAGCCGATAACCAGGATGCTCCCCCACACGCGCCCGAGCGTAGCGAGCAACGACGACGCGGCCGCCGACTTATCCACAGGACGAGTCGGCGGCCGCGTCGCAGTTCGCTAGAAGTTGTAGTCCTCGAGCAGGTCGGTCACGAGCGCCGCGATGTCGCTTCGCTCGGAACGGGTCAGGGTGATGTGGCCGAACAGCTTGTGGCCCTTGAGCGTCTCGATAACCGAGGCGATGCCATCGTGGCGGCCAACGCGGAGGTTGTCTCGCTGTGCAACGTCGTGCGTCAGCACCACCTTCGAGTTCTGGCCAATGCGCGAGAGCATCGTGAGGAGCACGTTGCGCTCGAGCGACTGGGCCTCGTCGACGATCACGTAGGCGTCGTGCAGCGAACGACCGCGGATGTGCGTCAGCGGCAGGATCTCAAGCATGTTGCGGCTGATGACCTCGTCGATGACGTTGTCCGAGACGATCGACGAGAGCGCGTCGTAGACGGCCTGACCCCACGGGCTCATCTTCTCGTCAGCGTCGCCGGGCAGGTACCCGAGATCCTGGCCGCCCACCGCGTAGAGCGGGCGGAAGATCATGATCTTGCGCTGCAGTCCTCGCTCGAGCACGTTCTCGAGCCCCGCGGCCAGCGCGAGCGCCGACTTCCCCGTTCCGGCACGGCCACCGATCGAGACGATGCCGACCGTTGGGTCCATGAGCAGGTCGAGCGCGAGGCGCTGCTCGGCCGATCGTCCGTGCACGCCAAAGACGTCGCGGTCGCCGCGCACGAGTCGCACCCGACCGCGGTCGACGACCCGGCCGAGCGCCGAGCCGCGTTCGGAGCTGATGACGAGCGAAGTGTTGATCGGGTGCTCGGCGACCTCGTCGGTCGAGATTTCCTCGTGCTCGTACAGGTCGCTCATGTCGTCGGCGCCAAGGGCGAGCTGACCCGTGCCGGTGTAGCCGGTGTCACGCGCGAGCTCGTGCCGGTACTCGTCGGCCGACATGCCGATCGTCGAGGCCTTGACGCGCATCGGGGTGTCCTTCGATACCACCGTGACGTGGGCGCCCTCGTCGGCGAGGTTCGCTGCCACGGCAAGGATGCGGGTGTCGTTGTCGCCCTGCTGCATGCCGCTCGGCAGGATCTGCTGGTTCGAGTGGTTGAGCTCGACGCGGATCGTGCCGCCCTGCTCGCCCACCGGCATCGGGAGGTCGAGGCGACCGTACTCGACCCGGAGTTGATCGAGCAGGCGCAGCGACTGGCGGGCGAAATAGCCGATCTCGGGATCGTGACGCTTCTTCTCGAGTTCGGTGACCACGACGATGGGGATCACGACTTCGTGCTCCTCAAAGCGGAACATGGCGCGCGGGTCGCTCAGTAGCACGGAGGTGTCGAGCACGTAGGTGCGCACCGCGACTTCCGCGCCCGACTCACCCCCGTTCAGCTGCTCGAGCTTAGGCCCGGGCTTACCCCGGCTAGCGTCATCGAGGTGGTCGGGAGTGGTGGTGCTGGTCACGGAAGCTGCTCCTCGCCGAGCGGGATGCTCGTTGCTGGTGCAAAACGGCCACTGGGTGTCGAAACGAACTTGTGTGGCCGCTTCGATCAGGACGCATACCTGATACCTGCAAGCTACGCCGACACACCTCACAAACTCGGTAGCGGGGCGCGGAATCCAAAGATGCCTCCGAACTCGTAACCGGAAGTTCACTCTGGGCGTGACGGATGTGACTGGAGTGATAGAAGTCGACTAGTGAGCCGACCGAATGCGGCGAAAGTCGCAGGCAGCACTTGAAGCCTCCGGCGTGTCGCGCGCGTCGCCCGGCGCGTCGCGACCTCGGCGCGGGATGGGCGGGGTCGAACCGCAGGATGCGTTGGGCCGGCTACGAACCGTAGCGCCGCTCGCGCTTGCCGAAGTCACGCAGCGCCCGGAGGAAGTCGACCTCGCGGAGGTCGGGGCCGAGCGCCTCGACAAAGTAGAACTCCGCGTGCGCCGTCTGCCAGAGCATGAAGTCGCTGAGTCGCTGCTCGCCCGACGTGCGGATCATGAGGTCGGGGTCGGGCTGGCCGCCCGTGTAGAGGTGCTCGCCGATCATTTCGGGCGTCACGATGTCGGCGAGTTCCTGGATGCTCCCGCCCGAGTCGGCGTGGCTTCGCACGATCGAGCGCATCGCGTCGACGATCTCGTTGCGGCCGCCGTAGCCGATCGCGAGGTTCACGTGCGGGCCCGTCGCGCCGCTCGTCGCCGTGACGACGCGCTCGAGCGTCTCGGCCAGTTCGGGGGCGAGCCCCTCGGTCGAGCCGACGTGTTGCACCTGGAACCGGCCGGACTCGGCGATCTGCTCCGCCAGGTGCCCGATGATGGTCATGAGCTGGGTGAGCTCGTTCGACGAGCGGCTCGTGAGGTTGTCCCGCGAGAGCAGATAGAGCGTCACCGTGCCGATGTGGGCGCGATCGCACCACTGCAGAAACTCGATCATTTTCGCGGCGCCCGCGCGGTGGCCGGCCGCCGCATCCGTCAGCCCGACCTGCTTCGCCCAGCGACGGTTGCCGTCGATGATCATCGCGACGTGCTGCGGACGCACCTGCGTGCGCACGAGCGACTTCCACAACCGTCGCGCATAGACCCGATAGAGAAACCTCGGGATGCGCACAACGGTTCGTCGATTCACATCCGCAAATCTAGTCGACGGCGTAGCATCGCTAGCGTGATGATGACCCGTGCGCCGCGAACCAACGACCCCAGTGCGGTCGAGGGCGCCCCTGCGCAGGACAACTATCTCGCCGTTGCACGCCCGCTGCTGCGCGGCTGGCTCCACACCGGCGCGGCCCCGCTTGCGCTCGTGCTCGGCACGCTGCTCTTCCCGTTCGTGTCGACCGCGCGTGGGGTCTTTGCCGTCAGCGTCTTCACGCTCTGTTCGATCATCCTCTTCGGCATGTCGGCGCTCTATCATCGCTTCGACTGGAAGCCGCGGACGAAGGCGGTGCTGCGTCGTTTCGACCACGCGAACATCTTCCTGCTGATCGCCGGCACGTACACCCCGCTGGCCCTGCTCGCGCTGCCGCCTGAAAAGGGCTGGCTGCTGTTCGGCCTTGTCTGGGGCATCTCGGTCGTCGGCATCGTCTTCAACGTTGCCTGGATCACGGCACCGCGCTGGCTGTACGTCGCGCTCTACCTCGTCACCGGGTGGATCGCGGTGATGTACATCGTCGACCTCGTGCATGCCTCGGTCGGCATGATGGTGCTCGTCGTCGTTGGCGGCCTCATCTACACGGGCGGGGCCGTCGTCTACGCGCTGAAGCGACCGAACCCGTGGCCGAACACCTTTGGCTTCCACGAGATCTTCCACGCCGGAACCGTCGCCGCGTGGGTGTGCCACTGGGCCGCGATCCTGCTGATCGTCCTGCACCCGGTCACCGTCTAGCAACCGGGCGCAGCCTCGGCCTCACTATTTGTGGTCGAAGATCTTCGCCATCGAGTCGGCAAAGTTCGCCTCGACGACCCGCCGAATCAGCTTTGTTGAGGCCGATACCTCACCGCGATCCTCGCTGAACATCCTCGGCACGATCTCGAACTTGCGGATCGACTCGGCGCGCGACACGTGCGTATTGGCTTTGTCGACCTCGGCCTGCAGCGCCTTCAGCACAGTCTCGTTCGTGCGCGCCTGCTCGAGCGTGAGCGGTCCGACGCCGTGGTTCTCGAGCCACCCTGGCAGCATCGCCTCGTCGAGGGCGATGAGCGCAGCGATGAAGGGCTTGCCCTCGCCGACCACCATGATCTCGCCGACGAGCGGATGCGAGCGGAGCGCGTTTTCGAGCACGGCCGGCTGTACGTTCTTGCCACCCGCCGTCACGAGGATTTCCTTCTTGCGCCCAGAGATGCGCAGGTAGCCGTCGGCGTCGAGCTCGCCGAGGTCACCCGTGCGGAGCCACCCTTCGGCGTCGATCGCTTCGGCCGTCGCCTCGGCGTTGTTGTGGTAGCCGCGGAACAAGCTCGGCCCCTTGATCAGCACCTCGCCGTCTTCGGTCACTGCGAGTGACATGCCCGGGTAGGGGGCACCCACGGTGCCGATCTTGATGCGACCGGGGCGGTTCACGCTCGCGGGAGCGGTCGTCTCGGTGGCCCCGTAGCCCTCCATGATCGTGACGCCGAGGCCGCGGAAGAAGTGCGCGTGGCGCAGCGACAGCGCCGCACCGCCCGAAATGGCATAGTCGACCTGGCCACCCATGACGTCGCGCAGCTTGCCGAGCACAAGCCGGTCGGCGAGCGAGTGTCGGGCCCGCAGGCCTGCCCCAGGCCGACCCCCGTCAAGCGCCTCGGAATATGCGACCGCAACGTCAACCGCCCAGCGGAAAAGTCGGAGCTTGACGCCCTTACCGGCCTTCGCATCTGCCGCGTTGTACACGGTCTCGAACACGCGCGGCACGGCGATGAGCCACGTGGGTTCGAAAGATTGCAGGTCGGTGACGAGGTTCTTCGTGTTCGGCGCGTAGCCGAGCACGGTGCCGGAGTGCACGCAGAGGAACTGGGCGAAGCGACCGTACACGTGCGCGAGCGGCAGGAAGAGCAACGTGCGCTTAGCGACGCCCTCGTCGCTCGGAAGCACGACGCGGCCGAGCCCGGGCTCGCTGACACCGTTGATGACGTGCGCAAGCCAGTTGTGGTGCGTGAGTTCGACGCCCTTGGGGCGCCCCGTCGTTCCTGAGGTGTACACGATCGACGCGAGGTCTTCGAGCCCGACGCTCGCGGCGCGGGCATCGAGGTCTGCGTCAGAGATGTCGGCTGCCGCCCCCGACTCGACGAGACCGTCGAGGTCGCCGCGGTCGATCACGAAGACCCGTTCGAGGCCGGTGGAGGCGCGCACTTCGGCGGCGAGCTCGGCGTGCTCGTCGGTCTCGACGATGAGGGTGCGGATCTCGGCGTCCGTGCACATCCACACGAGCTGCTCGGCCGACGAGGTGTGATAGATCGGCACGACGACGGCGCCGACTGAAAGCACCGCGAAATCCGCGACGGTCCACTCATAGCGGGTGCCGGCCATGATGCCGACCGCGTCGCCCGACTGGACTCCTGCCGCGACGAGGCCGCGGGCGAGGGCTCGCACATCGTCGTCGAGCTGCCCGATCGTGATCGGGGTGAAGGTACCGTCAACGCGGTGTTCGGCGAAGACCGAGTCGGGGTCGGCCTCGACCCGGCGACGCAGCATGGTGGTCAGCGTGTCACGTGGTTCGAAGGTCCCGAGGCCCTCGACGTGCGCGGTGGCGAGAAGTTCGGTCATGCCCGTGGCTCCTCGTCACCCGGCGCTTCCCGCGTCGGGTCAATGCCCTCTGCATCCTGGGCTGAGCCGGGGGCTGACGCCTCAGCGTCCGTCTCACCGGACTCGCGCTCGCGGGCCTGGCGCTCGAGCTCCTCGCGTTCGAGCTGCTCGCGAATGTCGTAGCGCGCGTTGGCGCGAGCCGAGCGGCGCATCAAGCTCATCGCGATGAGACCGACCGCGATGAATAGCGCCGCGGTCGCGAAGAATCCGACCGGACCGGGCGTGACGTCGACGGGGTCGAACGGCTGGTTGGTGGGCGTCGGCGTCGCGGTCGCCGCGAGGAACACCGTGGTGACTACCTGATTCACTTGCTCTCAGCCTCCGCATCGATGCCGTTGAAGAGGTCGGTCTCGGGCAGCTCACACGCCACCCGGCTCGCGACGAGCTCGTAATCGTCGTAGGGGTAGGCCTCGCGCTCGAGGTCGCGCGGGTACCCGAAGAAGAACTCGTCCTCGGGCCCCACCTGGCTCGCGTGCGCGCGGAGCGCAGCGTCGCGCACCTCGAAGTGGCGCTCGATCGAAATCTGCGTCGTGAGGTTCGCTTCCACGCTCATGAGTCGTTCGAGCATCGCCTCCATGCGCTCGGTGAGGTGCACCTCGGGGTGGTCCTTAATGAGGTCGGCCATCGATTGCGCACGGCGCTGATTCATCGTGCGGTCGTAGTAGAGCTTGCTCGGAGCCCAGGGCTCACCAAGCTCGGGGTAGCGCTGCTCGCCCGCGAGCTGCCACGCGAGCATCGACACCTCGTGGGTGCGGATGTGGTCGGGATGCGGATAGCCACCGTTCTCGTCGTACGTGACGAGCACGTGCGGGCGGAACTCGCGGATGAGCCGCAGCAGCGGCCGCACACTCACTTCAAGCGGGATGCGCGCGAATGTACCGGGTTCGAGCACGCCATCTTCGGGCATGCCGGAGTCGCGGTAGCCGAGCCAGCGGTGCTCGACGCCGAGCACCCGCTGCGCCTCGGCCATCTCGAGTCGGCGCAGGCCGGGCAGGTCACGCTCGGCGTGCGAACGCGCGTGCACGGCAGTGTTGAGGATGCTGCCGGCTTCGCCGCCGGTGCAGCTCACGATCATCACCTCCGCACCGTCATGAACGTACGACGCGTACGTGGCGGCTCCCTTCGACGATTCGTCGTCGGGGTGGGCGTGGACGGCAAGCAGCCGAAGCGACACAGGAGACTCCTGATTCCGTTGCTACAGAGTGCGGGCGGTACGCTGGCACTAAACGAAAATCTTATCGTGAGGATTGCACGACGTGACCGATCTTGACGCCAGGTATGGCAAGTCGCCCCGCGCGTCGAAGCACCGCACCGGAGTCTCGATCGGCGTGACGGTTGCCCTCGTCATCGGCGTCGTCGCGTTTTGGGCCATCACCTCGCTCAACCCCGCGGCGACAATCGAGTCGCAAATGGGCGGGTTCACGGTCGAGTCGCCGAGCGAGATCACCGCGACGGCGCGTGTCTCAGTGCAGCCCGGCACGCCGGTCGCCTGCGCGATTCAAGCAAGCAACGAGGGCTCGTCGATCGTCGGCTACCAGGTGGTGCAGCTCGACCCGCAGGCGGAACAGCACCAGACCGTGCACGTGACGCTGCGCACCACGAGCGCCGCCGACACCGTCGAAGTGCGCGAGTGTTGGGTTAACGAACTCACCGACTCCGCCGACGTCGAATAAAACCCCGATCGCGCGGCGTGTCTGCCTGCCGTGCAAACCAAGGGGCTAGACTGTGGGGATTGCTGCAGCCTCGACGCCGTCGAGGCTGCGCTGTTATATCCAAGGAGAATGACCGATGACTACCTCTGAACCCACCTGGCTCACGCAGACCGCGTACGACCGCTACACGCAGGAACTCGAGTTCCTCTCGACGACGCGACGTACGGAAATTGCCAAGGAGATTCAGGAAGCGCGCGAAGACGGCGACCTCAAGGAGAACGCCGGTTACCACGCAGCGAAGGACGAGCAGGGCCAGATCGAGTCCCGCATCACCGAGCTCGAGGCGCTGCTCAAGACCGCCGAGGTGCGCGAAGCACCGAAGGCAAACGGCAGCGTCGTACTCGGCACCGTCGTGACCGCGAAGGTCGCCGGCCGTGAGCAGCACTTCCTCTACGCGAGCACGGAGCTCGCCTCCGAGACCGAACTGCGCATCTTCTCGCCCGACAGCCCGATCGGCAAGGTCATCGACGGCCTGAAGATCGGCGAGAAGACGAGCTACGACGCCCCGAACGGCAAGCAGGTCGACGTCGAGATCGTCAACGTCGAGACCTTCGAAAGCTAGGCGCCCAGCCAGCACCCCTGCAGAGGCGGGCTACACCGTCGCGTTTCGATCGATGCGCGGCTCGTAGCCCGCCTCTCGCAATGCCTGGACAACCTGGCGAGCGTGGTTCGTGCCGCGCGTTTCGACGGAGACCTCGAGCTCAACGCGGTCGATCTGCAGCGCCTTATTGTGCCGCGTGTGCAAGACCTCGATCACGTTCGCGCCGATCTCGGCGAGAATCGTGGCGATGCGCGCGAGGTGACCCGGCACATCCTGCAGCCCGATGACGAGCTTGAGGTAGCGGTCGGATGCGGTGAGGCCCTGCGAGATCACCTTTTCGAGCATCATCGGGTCAATGTTGCCGCCCGACAGCAGCGCAACAGTCGTGCCGGTGTCACGCACCTGCCCGCTGAGGATCGCGGCCACCGCTGCGGCACCGGCCGGCTCAGCGACGAGCTTCGCCCGTTCGAGCAGCAGTAGGATCGCTCGTGAAAGGTCGCCCTCCGACACCGTGATGATGCGGTCGACGTACTTGCGCACGACTTCGAAAGTGAGCTGACCCGGCTCGGCCACGGCGATGCCATCGGCGATCGTCGGGCGTGCCGTGATCTTCACGGGGTGCCCTGCGCGCATCGAGACAGGGAACGGCGCCGTGTTCTCGGCCTGCACGCCGATGACCTGGATCTCGCGCCCCTGCTCGGCCGCGTAGTGCTTCAGCGTCGCGCCGAGGCCGCTCGCGAGGCCACCACCGCCGATCGGCACGATGACGGTGTCGACGTCGGGTAGTTGCTCGACGATGTCGAGGGCAAGCGTGCCCTGGCCCGTGATGATGTCGGGGTGATCGTACGGGTGGATGAACACCGCGCCGGTCTCTTCTGCGAATCGCTGCGCGCCCGCGAGCGACTCGGCCACGTTGTCACCCTCGAGACGAATCTCGGCGCCGTAGCCGGCCGTCGCCTCAAACTTCGGAATCGGCACGCCCTTCGGCATGAAGATCGTCGCCGGAATGTCGAGCTCGCGCGCGGCGAAGGCCACGCCCTGGGCGTGGTTTCCTGCCGATGCAGCCACCACACCGCGGGCCCGCTCGTCGGCGCTGAGCTTCGACAGCCGGTTGGTCGCGCCGCGCAGCTTGTACGAGCCAGTTCGCTGCAGGTTCTCGGCCTTGAGGAAAACCGGCGAACCGACGTACTGCTGCAGGAACCGGGCCGAGTCGAGCGGCGTCATGCGCGCCGTCTGGCGCACGATCGCTTGGGCGGCTCGCACGGCGTCAAGGGAAGGGACGAACGAGGTGTCGAGCGAATCACTCACCAGGAGTGGCCTTCTTTCTCACACGGATTTTGATGGGACGCCGCTTTGGAACCTTGGCGGCGTTGGTATCGAGTTGCATGACCATGCCCTCGGTCGGGTCTGGTTCGTCGCGCCACTTGCCGGAGGCAATGTAGCGGACCATCACGTTCGTCGCGGCAACGATCGGCACGGCCACGACGGCGCCGGCAACTCCGGCGAAGATCGAGCCGGCGCTCACCGACACCAGGATCGCCAGCGGGTGGATCTGCACGGCCTGCCCCATGATCAGGGGTTGCAGGACGTTCGACTCGATCGCCATGACGGCAACCACGATCACCAGCATAATCACCGCGGTCCACAGGCCGTGTGACAGCAACGCCAACACGACCGCGACGGCGCCCGAGAGTAACGCGCCGATGAGCGGGACGAAGGCGAACAGAAACACGATAATGCCGATCGCGAGAGCGAACGGCACTTGCAGCACGACGGCGCCGATGAAGATGCCGACGGCGTCAATGAGCGCGACGACCACCTGCACGCGGACGTAGTGCCCGACGGTGATCCACGCGCGCTCCCCCGCACCGTCGACCGCAGCGCGGGCCGCGCGCGGGAACAGGCTCACGACGAACAGCCAGATGCGTCGGCCGTCAAGCAGATAGAAGACGAGGGCAAAGAGTGCGAAGGCGAAGCCCGTCGCGATGGCCCCGAGGGTGCTGCCGGCCGTGAGCGTCGTTTCGATCAGCGTACCGACGTTGGTCTCGAGCCAGGTGCTCACGCCCTGGAACCAGCCGATGAGCTGGTCTTCGCCGAGATGCAGGGGCGAGTTCTCGGCCCACACCATCAGTTCCTGATAGCGTTCCTCGATCAGCGTGAAGTCGATGCGCTCGCCAGATCGGAACGCTTGCACCACGAGCCCGACGAGGATCGCGATGGCACCAAATAGGGCCACGAGCGCCGCCAGCAGCGCGAACCCCTTCGGCCAGCGAAGCTGATTGCGTAAGTAGTTCGTCAGCGGCACGAGGAGGGCGGTAAGGAGCACGCCGACAACGAGCGGAACGACGATAAACGTCGTCTTCGCGAGCAGCCAGAAGATCGGAATGAACGCGAGCGCGATGATGATCCATCGCCACGCCCAGGCGGCCGCGATGCGCACGGGGCGCGTGACGAGGTCGCCTTCCCGCTCCTCAGCCTGTCGGGGGTCCTCGGCCCGGGTGGATCCTGCCATATGCGCTTAGAACTGCACGCGTGGCGGTTCGGAGATCGCCGCGCGGTCGGCGACGTCAAAGAACTCGCGCTCGCCGAACCCGAATGGGCCGGCAACAACGTTGTTCGGGAACACCTTGATCGAGGTGTTGAGCTCACGCACGCTGCCGTTGTAATAGCGGCGCGACGACTGAATCTTGTCTTCAGTCTGGACGAGGTCGCGCTGGAGCTGGGTGAAGTTGTTGCTTGCCTGCAGCTGCGGGTACGCCTCAGCAACGGCAAACAGACTGCGCAGCGCTCCCTGCAGGTGGTTCTCGGCGACCGAGGCCTCGCCCGGCGTCGACGCCGAGAGCGTTTCGCTGCGGGCCTGCGTCACCTCGGAGAACACGCGCTGCTCGTGCTGCGCGTAGCCCGAGACGGTGTTGATGAGGTTCGGAATCAGATCGGCCCTGCGCTTCAGCTGCACCGTGATGTCACTCCACGCCTCGTCGACGCGAATGCGATTCTTCGTGAGTCGGTTGTACGTCACCCAGATCCAGACGATCAGGAGGACGAGCACGACGGCAATAACGATGAGCGTGACAAGGAGTGCCGGTTCCATGGTGGCAGTCTAGCCAGCCCGTGCGCGCACTTGCTCACAGCCCAACGCGGGACTCCCGCAGCTCGGCCAGCACGCGCCAGTGTTCGGCGCCGATCAGGCTCGCCGGCGTGACGCCGATGTGCCCCACGCGGCCCCACGTATTTTCGATGGCAATGCGCAGATCGAACGGCGAAATCGTCGCACCGGCGGTGTCACCGAGGCGCCCCCAGAGGCCGATCGAAATCGTGATGCGCTCACGCTCGCCGACACCAAAGCGCGCGGCGAGCCCGTCGGCGAGCTGCGCTGAGTAGGTCGGTGGTTCGTCGTTGAGACCAAACGAGTCCCACAGCGTAATGGCGTTACCCGTGTCGAGCACCGCCGCATACGCGTGCCCGGACTCAGCGCGGTCGGCACCCGGATCGTCCCAATTCACCCGCATCTCGATGTCGATGAGCGTGCCCGGAAGGGTGACCGACGCGCACTGGGCGATCAGCTCGGTGAGGAGCTGGGTGCGCCAGGCCACGACGAGCGGATCGAGCGTATCCGCCCGCCCCGCCTCGTCGCGCGGAAAGTCGCGCAGCCCGGTCATTTTGGAGAAGAGTTCGCGATCGCTATCGCCGAAGCTCGCCTCGAGGATGAGCGAGGTCAGCGAAATGCGTGCCGGTTGGTAGCGGTCGCTCACCTCGCGACACAGCGCCACGAGATCGGCACCGAATTTGCCCCGAGCCAGGCTCGAGATCGAGGGCAACTGCTCGCTTGAGGCACCGTCGGCGAACACGCCGGCGCTCGCCGGCTCTCGTTGAATGTGGCGCGGCGCCGTCACCTCGATCACGAGGGTGATCTCGAGGTCGGCCTCGATCGACGCCAAGGCCCCCAGTGCCCGCGCAACCGGGTCGTAGTCCGCCGAAACCCCGGGCGCCCATTCGTCCCGGTGGGCGTTCCAGGGAAACAACAGCAGCTCGGGTCGGCCGACCTGGAGTGCGACCCCCGCGGCGCCGGCCCGCTCGAGGAGGTTCGCGAACGCATCCCAGTCAAATGTCGGATCAGCGAGGGTGTCGAAGCCGACGCCGATGGTGAGGCCGGTACCGCCGGGTACCTCGGCCGGGGTGATCATGCTCGAGTGGCCTCTCTGCGCCAGCAGCGTCGCCGTGACGCAACTGGACTCACCGTAGACGCCACGCTGCGGCGAATTCGGCGGGTGGGCAGAGTTCACCACCCGAGCGTCACCCCGGCCAGTGGCCGAGGGTCACCCCCTCGCCATTACGGGCGAGGGAGACCCTCCGGGTTGAGCTCCGACTGCTCGACTGCCTCCGCATCGAGCGCCCAGCGGTCGATGACCTCTTGGTAGCTGCCCGACTCGATGGCGGCGTTGAGCACGAGTTGCACGGGCTCGATCAGACCGTTGTCTTTTGCGGTCGTGGCACCGATCTGCGCCGTGTCCGGCCAGCCGCCGTTCAGAGTGCCAACAACCTCGGTTTCACCAGTCTGGGCCGCGGCGTACGCGAGGGTCGCGTTCGGCGCGAGGATCGCATCCACTCGGCCCGACTGCAGCGCGAGGACTGCAGCGGCGTTGTCGTCGTAGTAGACAAACTCAACCGGATCGAGCCCGTTCGCGACGTTCTCCTCATCCCAGTTCTGCAGGATCTTCTCTTGGTTCGTTCCCGAACCGACGACGATCTTGAGCCCGGCCACGTCCGGGGCCGACTCGATCGACGTGATCTCGCTGCCCGACTTCACCGAGAAACCGAGCACGTCATTGCGGTAGGTCGCGAAGTCGAAGAGGTCCTTGCGCTCCTCGGTCACCGTCACGTTCGAGGTGATGAGGTCGTACTTGCCCGACTGGATGCCGAGGGGCCAGTCGGCCCACGACACGGCTTCGAGCTTGAGCTCGAGGTCGAGGCCGTCGGCGATGAGCTGGGCGAAGTCGGCCTCGCTGCCGATGATGGTGTTCGGGTCGTCCTCCGCCGCGAGGGCGAGCGGTGCCGTGTAGGGAGAGATTGCGACGGTGAGGTAGCCCTCGTTGATCGGGGTGAAATCGCTTGCCTCGAGGGCGTCGATCGCCGCCTGCACCGGCTCCTGGTGCGGGCGGTCCTCAGCGTTCTTCGACGTGAGGTCGAGGCTCGGGCCCGAGTTCGTGGCGTCGGTCGACGCTTCGCTAACCGGGTTCGCGCAGGCGGTCAGTGCGATGGCTGCGGCCGCGAGTACGGGCACGATGCGGGTCAGGCGGTGGCGAAAAGTGGTCAACGGAGTCTCCTTGAAGTTGGCCAGAGGGTTGGGGTGGATGAGGTGGGCTAGTCGCTCGGCTGCAGGAACCGGCGCAGAAAGTCGCGGGTGCGGGCCTCGGCCGGGTTACTGAGCACCTGCTCGGGGCTGCCCTGCTCGACGAGCTTGCCGTCGGCCATGAAGACAACGCGGTCGGCAACTTCGCGGGCGAAGCTGATCTCGTGGGTCACGACGATGAGCGTGCGCCCCTGCTCGGCAAGGTCACGGATCACCGCGAGCACCTCGCCGACGAGCTCCGGGTCGAGCGCCGACGTGGGCTCGTCAAAGAGCATGACGTCGGGGTCGAGCATGAGGGCCCGGGCGATCGCGACGCGCTGCTGCTGACCGCCCGAAAGCTGGCGGGGGAAGCGGTCGGCCAGCGCACCCAGACCGACGCGCTCGAGCAGCTCGCGGCCGCGAGCCGCCGCATCCGCCTTGCTGCGCAGCTTGCGAGAGGTCACCGGAAGCGTGACGTTGTCGAGCACCGTGAGGTGCGGGAACAGGTTGAACTGCTGGAACACCATGCCGACCCGCAACCGCCGAGTAAGGATCTCGCGCTCGGGCAGCTCGACAAGTTCGTCGCCGCGTTCGGCGTAGCCGATGAACTCGCCGTCGATGGTGATCTCGCCACGGTCAATCGTCTCGAGGTGATTGATGGCGCGCAGGAGCGTCGACTTGCCGGAACCGGATGGCCCGAGCAGCACGACAACTTCGCCCGGTCGGACGGTCAGGTCGATGCCGTGGAGCACTTCGGTTTCTTCGAAGGACTTGTGGACGCCACGGAGCTCGACGAGGCCGCGGGTGGTGGTAGTCGAAGTCATGACGGTGTCCTATCGGGTGATGATCGGGGCGTTCGCGTCGCCGGCGCTGATGGCGACCGAGCCGGTCTGCGCCGTGACGTCGGCACGGTCGAGCGATGTGGCGACGACATTCGGCCGGCGGGCGGCGAACCAGCGGCGCACTCGCTGTGCCGGTGTCGGCGGCAGCTGCGCGGTCGTGCCACGGGCGTAGTGACGCTCGATGTAGTACTGCACGACGTTGAGCACGGTCGTGATCACGGCGTACCAAACCACCGAGACGAGCAGCAGCGGAATCACGAGTTGGTTGCGGTTGTAGATGACCTGCACCGTGTAAAACAGCTCGGGCAGCGCGACGATAAAGACGACCGAGGTGCCTTTGACGAGGCCGATCACCGAGTTGAAGGCGTTCGGCACGATCGAGCGCAGGGCCTGCGGCAGCACGATGCGGAAGAAGCGGGTGGCGCGGGGCAGGCCGAGGGCGCGGGACGCCTCGAGTTGGCCGGCGTCAACCGAGAGCAGGCCGCCTCGGATGATCTCGGCGGAATACGCGGCCTCGTGCAGCGAGAGACCGAGAATCGCAGCGGTGAAGGCCGAGATGAGCTGCACCGTGTTCACTTCGAGGAGCCAGAAGTCGGTGGTGAACGGCGTGCCGATGCCGAGCGTGGGCCAGAGGTAGCCGAGGTTGTACCAAACGACCAGCTGCACGACGAGCGGCACCGCGCGGAAGAACCAGATGTAGACGCTCGCGAGGCTCGAGAGAATCGGCGAGCCGCTCATCCGCATCACCGCGAGCACGCCGCCGAGCACGAAGCCGATCGTGGCCGAGACGACGGTGAGCACGAGCGTGAGCCCAAGGCCCTGCACGACGGACTGCGAGAAGAAGTACTGCGCGAAGACGTCCCAGCGCCACTGCGGGTTCCGGAACAGCGACACGACGAACTGGGCAACGACGAAGAGGGCGATGGCTGCGAAGATCCAGCGACCCCAGTGACGCTGCCGGCGGATGCGGCGGGCCACCGGGCGCGCGGGTGCCGCCGCCGACGTGGTTGCGGCGGCGCTCGGCGTGGCGCGCTCAGTGCTGGGCGCCGGGTCAGCAGTGACGGTGTCGGTGATGTGCGTCACGGGGTCTCCTCGGTTCGACGGGGTGGTCGGGTGAGGATGACTTCAGCACGGCGGACGCCCGCGTGCGACTTTGTGACGACACGAAATGACGCGGTCGCGTCATCTTCGTCATGGAGGGAAATATGACGCGCCGCCGGCTCGACATTCTCGCGGTGAGCAGCGATAAGCAGTCGTGCCGGCGGCGCGGCGCTCCCTAGGGCTTTCGGGCGATGAGTTCGCCGAAGTCGACGAGGTCTCGCACAGCGCGCGCGGGCAGTTGCGAGGCATCCTCGCCCTCGACGAGCGCCTTCGTGTACGGGTGCACCGTGAATGCGTCAGGGTCGAAGTGCGCCGTGTAGCCGTTTCGCGCGTACAGGCGGTCAGCCTCGGGCTGGCGGGGCCCGGTCGTGAGGAACACTTGGCGATACCCGAGCCGTCGGGCCTCTTCCTCGAGCTGAGCGAGCAGGCGGGTGGCGAGGCGTTCACCACGGTGCGCCGGGTTCGACCAGATCTTCTTGAACTCGCAGATGTCACCGTCGTAGGCGCGCACGGCGCCCGCTGCGAGCGGGGTGTTCGCGTCGAACAGCACGAGGAAGGCGCCGCGCGCCGCCTCGGTGAACTGGTCCTTCGCGCCACCGTAGACCTCTTCACGCGAATCGTGCCCACCGAGGTCGCCGTAGCGGTCGTGGTACTCGCGCACGAGATCCTCGAGCACCGGAATCACGCGCTCGTCGAAGGTGTTGACGATCTCAAATCGCGTCGTGGTCTGGGTGTCGGTCATGTGGGCTCCTCGGGAAGGGCTGGGATCTGCGGGAAAACTTCAGCACCGCACATCGCGGATGTAAACCGCCGGGGTAATACGTCGACGCAGTGTTACGCCGCAACGAAACTTGGTCCCCCCGGTCGGGTTCGAACCGACACTTTCGCGATTTTAAGTCGCGTGCCTCTGCCAATTGGGCTACGGGGGGTGAACGGCGATCGCCGCCGCATCCAGTCAAGAATACGGCGGCGATCGCCAGGTGCCGTGCGGCGCCTACTTGGCGGCCGGAGCCTTGTCGTCGGTCGACTTCGGAGCAGCCGGCTTCGGACGAGCGGCGAAGCGCTCGAAGAACGCCTTCGGCTCGCTCACTTTGCTCAGCGAGACGAAGTCGCGGCCGAGCACGAGCTGGCCGAGCCAGCCGCCGAAGACGCGAATCTTGCGCTCGTAAGTCGGGATCGCCATGCCGTGGTAGCCGCGGTGCATCGCCCACGCGGGAAGGCCCGTGATGCCGGTCTTGCCCGACTGGAATGCGCCAACGCCCATGCCGAGGCCCGCAACCGCACCCATGTTCTCGTGGTAGTAGTCGGTCGGTGCGTCGCCGCGCAGCGTCGCCACGATGTTCTCGGCGAGCATGCGAGCCTGACGAACAGCGTGCTGTGCATTCGGCACGCAGAAGCCGTTGACGCCGCCACCCGAGAGGTCGGGCACCGCGGCGATGTCGCCAGCGGCCCAGGCGTCCTCGACGATGCCCTCGTCACCCTCAATGCGAAGGTCGGCACGGGCACGAACGTTGCCGCGCTCGTTGACGGGCAGGTCAGTGAAGCCCTTGACGAGCGGGTTTGCCATCTGGCCAGCGGTCCACACGATGACGTCGGTCGGGAACTTGTCGCCGTTGGAGGTCTCGACCACACCGTCGACAGCCGAGCTGCACTGGGTGTTGAGGTGCACGGTCGCGCCACGCTCGGCGAGGTTCTTGATGACCCACAGCGCGGTCTCTTCCGAAACCTCCGGCATGATGCGCGGCGCCGCCTCGATGAGGTGGAACTGCACGTCGTCGAACTGCAGCGACGGGTAGTCGGCGAGCAGCGCGGTCGCGAGCGAACGCATCTCGGCGAACGTCTCGATACCGGCGAAGCCGCCACCGACGACCACGAAGGTCAGCAGGCGCGAGCGCTCGGCGCCCGGCGCCATGGTCGATGCGCGGTTGAAGTTGTCGATGATCTTGTCGCGAACCCAGACGGCCTCTTCGATGTGCTTCATGCCCACCGCGTTGTCGGCGATACCCGGAATCGGGAAAGTGCGCGACACGTTGCCCGCGGTCACCACGACGATGTCGTAGCCGAGCGTGTAGGCGTCGCCATCTTCAGGCGTGATGGTCGCGGTCTTCGACGCGTGGTCGATCTGCGAAACCTCGGCGGTGATCACGCGCGTGCGCTTCAGGTGACGGCGCAGCGACACCACTGCGTGACGGGGCTCAATCGAACCGCTCGCCACCTCGGGCAGGAACGGCTGGTAGGTCATGTAGGGCAGCGGGTCGACGAGCGTCACCTGCGCCTCACCAGGGTTGAGCTGCTTTTCGAGCTGTCGGGCTGCTGTGAACCCGGCGTATCCACCGCCGACGATCAGAATCTTCGTCACGCGTTCACTCCTCACTGTGTTGTCAAGCTTCGAGACGTATCAAGACTACCCCCGCGCCGTGGCTGTCACCTGACGGGCGGGTGACCTCGGCGGACGCTATGCGTCGGCCGGCGACGCGGCGTTCGCGCCGCGGGGATTCGCGCACTGGCACACGCTCGGCGACCACGCCGAAACTCGCAGCGCCCAGTCGCCGATCGGGTTCACGCCCGGGCCCGCGGCGAGCGCGTGCGCGCTCAGCGCGTGCAGGCACTTCACGCGCGTCGGCATGCCCCCGGCCGTCACGTGGGCGATCTCCTCGACATGGTCGACCGACTCGCGGGCGGCAAGGTACTGCTCGTGAGCGCGCTGGTAGGCCGACCGCAGCTCGTCATCGCTCGCCAGCGCATCCTGCATCTCGACCATCAGGTGCGCGCCCTCGAGACGCGACATTTCGGCCGTGGCCTCGGGGTGCGAGAGGTAGAAGAGCGTCGGGAACGGCGTGCCATCGGGCAGCCGGGGCGCTGTGATCACGACGACTGGATTGCCGCAGACGCAGCGCGAGGCAACCCCGAGCACGCCGCGCACCTGGCGTCCGAGCTGCTCGGTGAGCGTGGCGAGGTCCTGTTCACTCGCAGGGCTCCAGTTCGGATGCTGGTCGATGAGGGCGTTGGTCACTGGTCCTCCTGAGGCGCTTGCGCGTCGTTGGCACGGATGAGCGAGTCGAGGAAGAGCTCGGTCGAGTCCGTTTTGGTTTCGTGCAGCTCGGAGCTGACGTCGGGCTCGTCTTCGACCGCGGGCAGCGACGCGTCGTCGATGACGACGTAGGTGGTGTCGCCCGGCTCGACAAAGAGCAGGCGGCCACGGGCTTCGGCCTTGATGTAGGCCGGGTCTTCCCAACGGCTCGTCTGCTCATTGACCTGGGTGATCTGGTCTTGCGACTGCGCGATCTCGGATTCGAGTTCGGCAATGTGCTGCCGCTGGCTGATGAGCTGCTGCACGGTCGGCACAATCATCGCCACCGAGACCACGAGCACGATGAGCAGCAGGATGGACCCTCCCGTCGGTCGGCGCGTGGCACGGGTGGTGGTGGTTTTGGCCATGGGGACATTCTTCCAACAATGGCCGACGGGCCGAGCGTTACGCTCGGCCCGTCGGCGAAATCACGGTGGACTTTGCGGTTAGGCCTCGGTCGGCGTGAAGCGCGGGAACGCCGAGGTGCCCGCGTAGATCGCCTGGTCGCCGAGGATTTCCTCGATGCGCAGCAGCTCGTTGTACTTCGCGACGCGGTCGCTACGCGCCGGCGCGCCGGTCTTGATCTGGCCACAGTTGGTGGCGACGGCGAGGTGCGCGATCGTGGTGTCTTCGGTCTCGCCCGAGCGGTGCGAGAGGATCGCCGTGTAGCCGTGGCGCTGCGCGAGCTCGACGGCGTCGAGGGTCTCGGTGAGGGTGCCGATCTGGTTCACCTTGACGAGGATCGAGTTCGCAACCTTCAGGTCGAGACCCTTCTGGAGGCGCTCGGGGTTCGTGACGAAGAGGTCGTCGCCGACGAGCTGCACGCGGTCGCCGATGCGCGCCGTGAGCTCGACGTAGGCATCCCAGTCTTCCTCTGCCAGCGGGTCCTCGATCGTGACAATCGGGTAGTCGTTGATCAGCTGCTCGTAGAAGTCGACCATGTCGGAAGCCGAGTGCTCGTTGCCCTCGAACTTGTACACGCCGTTGTCGAAGAACTCGGTCGAGGCGACGTCGAGGCCAAGCACGATGTCCCGGCCGAGCACGTAGCGGGTCTCGCCGATCGACTCGACGATGAGGTCGAGTGCCTCGCGAGTCGAGCCGACGCTCGGTGCGAAGCCGCCCTCGTCGCCGAGGCCGGTCGACAGTCCCTTCGAGCCGATCGTCTTCTTGAGCTGGTGGTAGACCTCAGTACCCCACTGCAGGGCTTCGCGGAAGGTTTCGGCACCGACCGGCAGGATCATGAACTCCTGCACGTCGACACCCGAGTCGGCGTGGGCGCCGCCGTTGATGATGTTCATCATCGGCACGGGCAGCACGTGGGCGTTCGCGCCGCCGACGTAGCGGAACAGCGGGAGCTCGCTCACCTCGGCCGCGGCCTTGGCGTTGGCGAGGCTCACACCGAGGATGGCGTTGGCGCCGAGGCGCTGCTTGTTCGGCGTGCCGTCGAGCTCGATCAGCTCGGCATCGAGGGTGCGCTGGTCGGTCGAGTCGAAGAATTCGATCGCGGGGTTAATCTCGTCCGCAACGGCCTGCACAGCCTTCTCGACACCCTTGCCGAGGTAGCGGTCGGCGTCGCCATCGCGAAGCTCGTACGCCTCGAATGCGCCGGTGGATGCGCCCGAGGGCACGGCGGCACGACCGATGGTGCCGTCTTCGAGTGTGACCTCGACCTCGACCGTCGGGTTGCCGCGCGAATCAAGAATTTCACGTGCGTAGACATCAGTGATGAACGTCACCATTGGCTCCTCTGAGTTGGCATGTGGGGATGCGCCGCCAGTCTATCCAGCCCACCTCCCCACCACCTCCAACAGTTGGGGGGTTGAGTGGTCGTTTTTTGTAGTTCTGGCACCGCCAGAACT
>NZ_JASCYH010000037.1:0-26261 GCF_030011715.1 Gulosibacter sediminis
AGAGCCGCCTCACCCTTCTCACCGACGCAGGAAGCGAGGTGAACACCGACATCGTCCTCGAACTCAGCGCCTAACCATCAACAAATCGAAGGAACCCGAGCTACACCACTTCCGGGGACTTGACCCGGCTTGGACGTAGCCGTGCGCGTTCATGTAAGGAATGCAGTGGCGAGTCAGATGCCAGTCAGAGGCGTTTTGCAGATAGACAAGACGACCAGGGCCTTGGTTGGGGAGATCGTCCAGGACGGTGTGTCGCCGACCGAAATAGCTGAATGCGGCACGCAGAACTTGCTTGTAGTCATCTCCCGCAAGTTCGTGGGGAGGGATTGGGAACGCTGAGGTGGCATATTCAACGACGTGCTCGCGGCTGTACTCGATGAGGTCGGTCTGGGGGTTCCACGTGAACACGGAAGGGTGGCGCGGCAAGAGGTGGGCGAGATTTAGAGCAGCAAAACCACCCGCTGACCCGCCCACAAGCCAAAGATCCTCGCCCTTCTGCTCGGCGAGCGGCGTGAAGAGCCTTCGCAAAGCATCGCTTTGGTCGAACATCGAATTACCCGAATACCAGGCAAGCCCGATCGAGCTCGACAGCTCCAGCGACGTATCGGCCACAGCTACGTATGGGTGACCGAGGACGGCGGCCATGCCGCTGCCGGAAAAGAACGGTGGTATTTTCTCCGTGCGCTGAGTCACTGCACCCGAGAAAATCACGATAGCGGTGGCACCACCGGATGCGAATGGGTCGCCGCCCAGCATGATCTCCACTTGCTGCGCGGGTCCCTCGCCAATGACATGGATGCCGTCGGGATGCGAGCCTGCTGCGAGGAACTCCTCAAGTGACGCCCAATGAACGGGCTCACTGCGGAAAACGGGTGATTGCGCCGACGCAGCACGGGGCAAGGGCTCATATCGGCGCACTAGACAACTCCGCTATCGACTTGAGCAATGACAACACCGTCTTTTCGTACGAAACCCCGGATTGTGATTCGCGGTGGCAGATCCTTGAATTCCGCCCGGGTATCGGTGGTGTACCATCGGCGATCCACTCGCTTGCTACCTTGACGGGCGTAATAGCAAATCTCCGCCATCGCACCGAAAGTGTCTGAAAGATTGGAGTTCACAAGAATCTTGTTGCCGTCTCGGGTCGCGGCGATTGCGAACTTCGAACCCAACGGCTGGAATGCAAGCGACGGCTCCGCGGTGATGACGTCCTGAACGTGAAGTTCCCAGTCATCCGAGCTCGTCGATTCGGATACAACTTGTGTCGTTCCTGGTCTAGGCTCGGCCGCTAGCGAACCTCGTAGCACAGAGAGGGGCCGCGGCGGGGTTGATGTGGCGGCAAAGGACGCACCCTGTGGATTGAGCTGACGTCGCTGCAGATCTGACGGAAGGGTTGAAGCTACCGCGACGATCTCGGAGTGGTCGTAGGGCGGTTCAGCAATGAAAAGCCACCGATCGGTGACCGATGGGTCGAACGACAGCAGCTTGATGGCGTGCTTCTGCGCGCTCCGTTCGCCGACAAACTGGTGCGGCACCGCTACCTTGAGCGGGTTACTGGCGGCGTCGTACCGACGTGCCTCCATCGCAAGCCGGCTGACCTCACAGAGGAACTCGCGGCCGACCCGGTCACCGGCCTGCAGCGGTGCAATTACAATCCGGCGATAGTCGCTCATGATCACCGCGTCAAAAGGCGAACTCATCTCAACGGATTGCTCCGGCCCGGTTTCAAGGAGCCATACACGTCGGTTTGGGTCCTTGGGATGGGCCGAAGGAACGGCATCGAACGCCGAGGTCGCGTTGGCGTTCGTGTTGACGGTGGCCAAGAGCTGGACACGCTTCGGGACCCGGGCTCCAGCAAGCGAGTTGAGCGTCGTGATCGCGTCCTCTACCCACGACGAGTTGCCGCTGGGGACCGTCGCCACGGAAACGATGAGTAGCACGTCAGCAGGCACGGGTGCTGCGTCCCATTGTGGCAAGCTCTCAATGTTCACAGGCACGCTGTTTCGTTCTCGTTGGTCAGAAGACTATGTCTTTTTTGCACTGCATCGCGGGTAACGAATGACTGCCTATGAGACGAAGTCTCCCTGACGCGCCCCGACGCCGGTCATTTGCGCTATCGCAGCCACGCTGCGCGCGGCGGCCCTGCCGTCACCGTACGGGTTCACTGCATTGGACATTTCCGCGTACGCGGCTTCGTCGTCGAGCAAGCGCGCGGTTTCGCTCACAATGCGCTCTTCGTCGGTGCCGACGAGACGGACAGTGCCGGCTTCGAGGGCCTCGGGGCGCTCTGTGTTCTCGCGCATTACGAGCACCGGCTTGCCAAGGCCTGGGGCTTCCTCCTGTACTCCGCCAGAGTCAGTGAGAACGATTGTCGCGACCGACATGAGCTTAGTGAACTCGTTGTAGGGGAGCGGGTCCGTGACCACAACGTTGGTGAGGCCCTCGATCTGCGGGAAAACCGCGGCGCGGACCTTCGGGTTGAGGTGCGCCGGCAACACGAACGAGGTCTCGGGGTAGTGCTCGGCGAGGGTGCGGAGTGCGCGGCCGATTGCCGACATGGTGCCGATGTTCTCGCGGCGGTGCGTCGTGACCAGCACCATCCGTTGGCCGGACTCAGCGATCTCCTGCAGACGCGCATCCGCGAACGTTGTGTCCCAGCCCGATGCCTCGAACAGCGCATCGATCACGGTGTTGCCGGTGACGACGATGCTCTCGGCCGGCGCGCCCTCGCGCAGGAGGTTCTCCTTCGCCGTCGAAGTCGGGGCGAGGTTCAGCGAGGCAACGCGGCTAATGACGCGACGGTTCGCCTCCTCCGGGAATGGGGAGAAGAGGTTCGCGGTGCGCAGGCCCGCCTCGAGGTGAATCACCGGGATCTCTCGGTTGAACGACGCAATCGCGGCGGCCATGGCGGTCGAGGTGTCGCCGTGCACGACCACCGCGTCGGGTGAGACCGAGTCGAGCACCGCGTCCAGTTCGCCGATCACGCGCGACACGATGCCATTCAGCGTCTGGCCCGGGCGCATGATGCTCAGGTCGATCTTCGGCGTGATGCCGAACATCTCATTCACCTGGTCGAGCATCTCGCGGTGTTGACCAGTCGACACCGCGATCGACTGCAGCCGGTCATCCGCTTCGAGCGCCTTGATGAGAGGGGCGACCTTAATCGCCTCGGGGCGGGTGCCGTACACAGTCATGATCTTTGGGGTCGGCATCGGAGGTTCCTTCCGAGAAGCAGCTAGTTAGTGTTCCGGGACGACCTGGATTTGGCCGGTGGCTTCGGCATAGCTCTTCCGTTGCAAGAGCCGTGCGTCCGATCGAATGGACTTGCGCCGATCCTCGAGCGTTTGACGGGCGTCGTTGAGGAGCCCTGCCGCCTTGTCAACCTTATTCTGTGCGAGGTTGTGGGCGTACCAGCGGTAGGCGCGGGCGATGTCCACGGCGGGTCCGTCAGCGATCAGCTCACCTTGGTCAAGCCAAATTGCACGCGTGCACAGCTCCTCGATCGTCTGTGCTGCGTGACTGACGAGGAATACGGTGCCTGCGGTGTCAATCATGCGCTCCATGGCCTTCTTCGATCGCTCCATGAATGACGCATCGCCTGTTGAGAGAGCTTCATCGATCATCAGAATGTCGGGGTCGGCCGCGACGGATATTGCAAAGCGGAGACGCGCGCCCATGCCAGACGAGTAAGTGCGCATGGGCATGCGGAGGGCGTCACCGAGACCCGAGAGGTCTGCGATTCGGTTACGGCGTTCCATTACTTCAGCAGGCGCCAGCCCAAGAGCCAACAGGCCAAGACGTATGTTCTCTTCGCCCGAGAGATCGGGCATCAGTGCTGCGCTGACGCCCAGCAGCTGCGGTTTTGCCGAGGTGACTACGGCGCCCTTCGTGGGCGGCTCCACGCCGGCGAGCATTCGGAGAAGTGTGCTTTTGCCAGATCCGTTACGTCCAACCAAGCCAATGAACTCCCCTTCGCGGGCAGCCAAGGAGACTCCTCGGACTGCGCGGAAGCGCATCTTCTTTCGACCGCCGATCATCCTGCGGCCCTTCCGCGAGCGACGGTCGGCCATGACGTCGTACGTCATATGTACGTCGTCGGCGAGAACCGTAACACGCGGGTCATCCTCAGGGCGGGGGCCATCGAGGATCAAGTTGTGTCGTTCGAGCTCAGAGTTCTCGGCCATAGTTCTCCTCCGCAAACCAAAACACGAGGAACCCGATTACTCCTGTCCCCACTGCCCAGGCTGTGATCTGGATCCATACTTCGGGGCCTGGAACGACGCCGTCGATCAGGATGGTGCGGTACGCCCGCAATAGCTGGTAGATCGGGTTGGCCTCGACGATGGCGCTGATCGTGGGGTGGTTAAGGAACCGGTCGATCGGGAAGATGACACCCGACCCATACATAAGGATGCGGGTGCCGAATGACATCGCTTGCGTCAGGTCGGGTAGCGAAGCACCGAACCGTGCCATGAGGCAATAAATACCGAAGTCGAATAGCGCCTGCAGAACGAATACGACAGGGAACAGGAGCCACGTGATATTCGGCGGTGCGTGCGGCGGGATGACCGCGATCATGATGAACATGACACAGAGCATCGGAACGCGCTGAAGGATGTCCCTCAGCAGCATTGACAGCAGTATCGACGCTCTCGGGAAGATGAATGCGCGAATCAGCGATTTTGAGGTGCGGATCGCTGCTGCGCCTGTGTTAAACGCAGAACTCGTGTACTGGAACATGAAGATTCCAATAATGACGAAAGCGATGTAGTTAGTTATACCGCGGCTCATGTTCAGCAGGACGCCGAAGATCAGCCAGTAGAAGGAGGCATCGAGGATTGGCCGCAACACGAGCCAGGCATTTCCCAACCTGGCGTGGGCATTCCGAGTTGCGACTTGGCTACGGGCTTCCCTCCAGACGAAGTGGCGGCGGTCCCATATTCCCCGCAGATACTCACCGAGCGGGGGGCGAACGCTCACTCGAGTCAGGTGGGTGAGGTCGCCGTACGCTGCCTCAACATCGAAAGCGAAGGCCGAGCGGTTGAGGCGGTCGCGAACCCTGCGTTCGGGGCGGGTGAGGCGACGCGAAACGTGCGCGGGCGGACCGTCTACTGGAATCGATCCATCGTCCCGCTTCGCTGCGCGGCGTCGTCTGCTCACTCACACTCAATTCGATAGGGGATAAGTTTTCGCACCTGGGTGACTGCAGGGGGTGATTGTCTCACCTCTTCAGTACACGGTAGTTAACGGGCGGCCCTCAGCTCGTCGAACACGCGCCGATATTCGTTGGCGGCTGCATCCCATGTCAGCGAAGCGGCAAATTGCTTGCCAGCCGAGGCCAATGTGGATCTTCGAGAGCCATCACTGGCAAGCATAGCCAGCGCCTCAGACACGGCCGGCGCCGAATCGGGCGCGACGACGAAGCCGCGTTCGCCGTTGCCGACGAGCTCGCGCAGGGGTGGGAGGTCGCTCACGACCACCGGCCGGCCGAGAGCCATCGCCTCGATGGGCTTCAGCGGGGTGACCGACCTCGTCACCTCGAGGTCACGGCGGGCGACCACGACGACGTCGAGCGCCTCGACGTAGCGCTTTGCGAGGTCGGGTGGCACACGGCCCGGTAGGTGTGCGGCGTCGCCGAGTTCGTTCGCCTGCTGCAGCAGCTCGGGGCGGGCGGCGCCGTCGCCAGCAATGAGCGCGCGGGCGTCGATCCCTTGGCGGCGCAGTGTCGCGACGGCCTCGAGGATGAGGTCGTGGCCCTCATAGTCGACGAGTGACGACACCGCGCCGACCCAGAAGCCCCCACGGCCGAGCCCGAGCTCGGCGCGCACGTCGGCTGGCGTGGAGGCGCGGTCGAGCAGCGCCGCATCGATCGAGTTCGGAATCAGGCTGATCTTCTCGGCGGGCACGCGGCGTTCGACGAGCTCATCGCGCATCGTCGAAGAGATCGTGAAGATGTGGTCGGCGGCTTGCGCAAGCTCGGCCTCGCGGGCGTGCATGAGCTGGAACCGTTCGCTCGCGGCGGCCGCGGCTCGTGCATCCTCGGTCGCGCGCGAGGTCGCCCACGTCTTTTCGAGCATCCCGCGCACCTCGTACGTCCACGGCAGGCCGTGGCGTGCGGCGAGCGCCTGCGCCACGAGCGCGTTCGTGTAGTTCGTCGTCGTGTGGATGACCGTCGGTCGAAACTCCTGGACGAGCCCGTCGAGCTCACGTACCTGCTTATCGAGGCGTTCAGGCATGGATGCGCCGAGTCGCGCCGGCAGCACACGGTGGTAATCGATGCCGTCGACCGTGTCGAGGTCGAGGGCCGCGAGCTTGCCGACTGTGACGGGGTAGCCGATGCGGGTCGCCGCGGTGACCGCGATGCCGGCGTCGCGTTGCGCCTTCAGGATCGAGTGCGAGCGGAGCGTGTAGCCCGACTGTGTGTGGGGGAGCGAGTTCGTGAGGAGGTGGAGCGCGCGAGGGGCGGTGGCGGGCCGCGGCGTGCTGACCTGCTCGGCTGCGCTCGGCAGTCGGTATCCGGACTGCAGCAGCTCGCGCTCACCCTCGAGTACGCGGAGGTAGTCGCGGGCGCTGCGGTGCTTGGCGCCGCGCAGTGCGCTGGTCGCCCCACTGAGATCGCCGAGCTGCCACTTCGCGCGTGCATCGAGCACGGCTTGGCCGGCGCCGGCGCGGCGCTCCTCGGGCGCGGCGGCGAGGTCGGGGCGGTCGGCCGCGATCGCGAGATTCGACGCTAGCTGCTGCTGCATCCCGCCGTTCGCGGGGGCGCTCTCGAGCTTCGCCATTGCGTCATCGCGGTGCCCGCGCATCCAGTCGGCGTAGGCCTCGCCGAGCGGGCCGAAGCGGCCGAGCAGTGCGGCCGCGGGCTTCGCGAATGCCGTTGGGAACCGCTGCGAGGCGAGGAGAGCGAACCGCGCCGGGTCGGCGAGCAGGTGGCTCGTGACCGCCGTGGCGGCAATACGGAAATTGCGGGGAAAATTCACGGGCATGTGCGGAGTTAGTGAGATTCGGTGGTCCGCGCCGCAGCGGAGAACTGGAGCCACGCATCCCAGGTTGAGCGAATCATGTCTGGGAGCGTGCGGGTTGCCTGCCAGTCAAGGTCGGACTGGATGCGCGTGACGTCGCCGACGACCTCGGCTGGGTCGCCGGCGCGGCGGCCTTGGATGATTGGGCTGAGCGGGGTGTCGGCGAGCGCGTTGACTTCGGTCATGACCTCGGACACGGAGTAGCCGGTGCCGGTGCCGACGTTGTAGACGTCGTAGGAGTTACGGCCCTCGGCGAGGGCTTCAAGCGCGGCAATGTGTGCCGAGGCGAGGTCAGCGACGTGGACGAAGTCACGCACGCACGTGCCGTCGACGGTTGGATAGTCGTTGCCGAAAATAATCGGCGCCTGCCCGGACTGGACCTTCTGGATGGCCATCGGAATGAGGTTGAGGGCCTCGCGTTCGGCAAGCTCGGGCGCGAGGTTGCCGGCGACATTGAAGTAGCGAAGCGAGATGCCGCGGAGGACGCCCGCCTTCTGTGCGGCACGCACGAGCTGCTCGCCGACGAGTTTGGTCTCGCCGTAAGGATTGATCGGCGCGCACGCGAGGTCTTCCGGCACCGGATTCACCGTGACGTCGCCGTAGACGGCAGCGGAGGAGGAGAAGATGAGTTTCGTGATGCCCGCGAGCTCGGCTGCCTCAATGATGGTGGCGAGGCCGCCGACGTTTTGGGAGTAGTACCAGGCCGGTCGCTCGATCGACTCCGGTGCCTTCTTCTTCGCCGCGAAGTGAATGATCGAATCGACGTCGTACTGCTTGGCGAAGTCGGCGATCGCTCCCGTGTTCTCGGGGTTGGCGACGTTGATCTGCAAGAGCGGTACCTGGGGGTGACGGTTCACGTCACCAGAGGACAGGTCGTCGACCAGAGCGACGTCGTGGCCCGCTTCGAGCAGAAGTCGGGTGACGTGACTGCCGATGTATCCGCAGCCTCCTGCAACCAGAACAGCCATGTACTTGCCTCCGCCTTTCGATCCTGATGGAAACGTATCGGAAAGTGGTGACGCGGTTCGCTCGTCAGAGCGAGCCGCGTCAAAGAAGGGGTGCAGCAGGCACGCGCGGGCGACGGCTACAGCGCTGCCGCCCGCGCGCATCCAGTAGCCCTCTTGCAGCTCCCAGGTTCCACTGGTCGCCCGGGGTAACCGCGCCGGGGCGTGGTGTGAATTTTCACCCAAGCGGGCATAGCGTTGAAGTACCCGGAGTCCAGGGGCACCCCGCGAGATGTACAGACCCATCACGCCTCATCGAGGAGGAAATCATGGCTAGTCGAATCGTTGTAGGAATCAATGGCTCGAGCGCTGATACGAGTGCCGTTGCCTGGGCCGCCACCGAGGTGGCGCGCGAGGGTGGCACGCTGCTGATCTTCAGTGTGATCGCCGCGGGCGGTGCCGGCGACGAGCTCGAGCCCCGGGCGAAGGAGCTGCTCGCCGAGCACGCCGCGGCGGCGCGGGCGATCGCCCCCAACGCCGAGCTGCGCACCGAAGTGCACCACGCGAAGAGTCTGCCCGAGGGGTTCGAAGAGGTCTCGGCAGACGCCGATCTGCTCGTGATCGGACGCGACTCGCACGGCAGGCGCTCGCGCAGCCCCGGGGTTGTGCGCATTGCCGCCGCGAGCAAGGCGCCCGTGGTCGCGGTGCCCGAGATCGACCTCGGTAACCGTCGTGGTGTTGTCGTCGGCACCGATGGCTCGGAGCCGTCGCGGCTCGCACTCGAGTTTGCGGCCTCGGTGGCGAACTCGCGCGAGGTGCCGCTCATCGCGGTGATCAGCTGGCAGCTCTCGGCCGGGCTCGGCTACGAGTACGCGTACGGCGAGGACTTCGCGAAGGCGACCGAGCGCGCAAGCTCGGAGGAGCTTGACCGCGCACTCGAGCCGATCGAGGCGCAGTACCCGAACCTCGAGATTCAGCGCGTGGTGATGGAGGGGCACCCGGTGGATGTGCTGACGAAGGCGGCCGAGAAGGCGCGGCTACTCGTGGTTGGCACGCACGGCCGCGGCGCGTTCCGTCGCCTGCTGCTCGGCTCGGTAAGCCACGAGTTGCTGCAGGATGTGACGCTGCCGACCGTGATTGTGCGGTAGCTCGCGGCGGGTTTACTCGACCTTGATAGTGAGCGTCGTGGAGCCCGGGCCCTCTGCCGGAGTGGTGGCGGTGCCACGGTAGCTGTACTGGAAGGTGACTGACGTCTCGCCCGTGCCGACCGCCTCGAAGTAGAGGGAGAACTCGGTGTCGCTGCCGGGCGCGACGGCGGTGGCGTTGGGGTCGCCGGGGCGCACCGTGTTTACGACGATGTCGGAGTCGGGCTGGGCCGTGATGCCCCATTCGTCGCCGATGCTCGTGTTGATGGTGCCGAAGTTGACCTCGAGCACGTCGCCCTCTGCGAGCGTGACCTCGCCGTCGGTGTAGTCGACCGTGACATTGACCGTGAAGTCGCCGTTGTCCTGGGCGTCGCCGTTCGCGTCGGTGGAGTCGGGATCGCTCGCCTGCGCGCATCCGGTTACCGCGAGGGCGGCGATGGTGAGGGTGGCGGCGAGGGCGAGCAGCGACTTGGACTTCGGCATGCTGGGGAGTGTATCGAGGGCGGGTGGGAGGAGTCGCGTGCGCACATCGCCCCTGCGCGCGGATGCGCGGCGAGTTCGTTCCCGAGAGTGATGCGGCCGCCTGCTGGTCGGGCGAGGATGAGGGCATGGAGCCTCGGCCGTTCTCGTTCTTCCCTCCCCGCCGCTCTCGCCTCGCGGGGATAGCCGCGTTCGCCGGCGCCGCGTTATTGCTCAGCGGCTGCTCGGTGCAGGAGGTGACGCACACGGTCAACGGTGAAGACGTCAGCGACGCCGAGCGTCCGCTCGCGGCCGACGAGATCGACGCCTGTACGGCCTTAAGCGACGAGACGCTCGAAGCGCTCGGGCTCGCCGAACTCGAGCCAGTCGAGCTGACGGCGGCCGACGCGCCGGGCTGCGACTGGAGCGGCATCAACGACTACACGACGCCGTCGCTCGTTATCTGGGTCACCGAACCCGCGACGCCGTCAGAGGACGACGAGATCGTGACGATCGACGGCGTCGATGTCAACGTGTGGTCGATCGCCGGCAACTCGGGCCGCTACGTCGCCTACTTCGACGACGTCACGCTCTCGGTGAACTACCTCGGCGCGGAGCTCGACATCGACGCGCACGACGCCCTCGAGCTCGCAATGAGCGACGTGCTCGAGCACTACGGGCGGTCGTAGGGGCCGCCGCTCGCACGAACGACGAGCGCCGTCCACCGATTACTCGGCGGCGGCGCTCGTCGCTGACGCTCGGTAGGAGGTCTCTCTTGTGCTTGCCAGCGCCGTTCGCGTCGGTGGAGTCGGGGTTGCGACGCGGGATGCTGCTGTTGACTCGCATCGGCGCCGTGATGCATAATTATTGAAATGGATCGGGCATACTCGATCGGCGGAGGGTCTCGGGATTACCTGAGGCCCTCAGCTTCATCATGGGTACACCTTGAATCCGAATCCCTCGATGTTGCCGTGCGTGGACTTGCGCATCTTAGTTTCGATGGTTGACCAGGCGCGGTTCGATTGATTCGGTCGTAGTACTTTGAGTCCTATTGGTCTCGCGATCATGTCGGCGAACTGTAGGCCGGTACTATTTGCTTGCTTGTTTGCGCATTTGAAGGCGAAGGAATCTGGCATGCCGCGCATCTTCGTCGTGGTGAGAATTCTTTGAAATTCGGATTCTAGGTCCTTGTCCTCTGCGTGGCCCCGGCTCTCGAACACCAGGTGAGTCCGCCTCCGCGATTGCCCGAGTCCCTGCAGATGCATGAAGACGCGCTCTAGTCCGAACTCAAGGGCGACACTGTAGGGGTTGGCGTTCGTACCGACGCGCCGCTTGAATTCGTTCTTTCTGATCGCCACCGCGACGACTGCGTATTTTGAGGTAGCCATGATTTGGCTGAGCCGTTGGTGAAAACTGTTCCGAGTGGTCTCGTCGCGCAGGATGTCGAATGGCGGTTGCGCCTTGCGAAGCTCGCGTTCGTGGAGCACCACCATATCGTGGCCGAAAAAGTCAAACTTGAGTTGTTCGATCTTTGGCACGACATCGGTGACGTAGTCAGTGATCTTGAATATGCAGAACGCAAGTACAAACACCGGATATTGATCATTGATGTCGACGAGTGAGTGGTCGCCGCTTTCGTCGACGTACACGATGTATTCGCTGCGTTCGGACACATCGGAACTCTATCGGACCTGGCAAGCATTGTCGGTAGGATTGGCGGCGTTCGTGACGCCTCGGGAAAGCACGCATGACCTCTTTCGATTCCGCGCAGCAGCGCGATGGCCGGCTCGGTGTTGGGCTCGTTGGTGACGCCCCGTTCGGGCCGGTGTTTGCGGCTGGGCTCGCGGGCGCCGGGCACGCGCTGATTGGCGTTGCCGTGAGCGACGGGTCGCCGGCCGAGCGGGTCGCCGCGATGCTGCCCGGCGCCGGGCGACTCACCGAGGTGCAGGTCATCGAGCGCTCTGAGCTCGTGATTCTGGCCGAGCCCGCCGACCGACTCGAGGCCCGCATCCGCGAGCTCACCGAGCTTGGCGCCTGGGTGCCCGGGCAGCTTGTCGTGCACACGTGCGCCGAGTTCGGCACCGCGCCGCTTGGCAAGGCGCTCGATCGGGGCGTGATTCCGCTCGCGATTCACCCGGCGATCGACGTGACCGGTACCTCGCTCGACCTTGCTCGGTTGAAGGAAGGTTGGTGCGCGGTGACCGCACCGCGGCCGGTGCTGCCGATCGCGCAGGCCCTCGTCGTCGAGCTTGGCGCCGAGCCGGTCGTGATCGCCGAGGAGCATCGCGGCCGCTACGCAGAGGCGATCGAGACCGCGACGTCGTTCACGAGGTCGATCGTGCAGCAGTCGACGGGCATTCTCAGCGAGATTGGCGTCGAGCAGCCCGGCTTCGTGCTCTCGAGCCTCGTGCGCTCGGCCGCAGACAACGCGCTTGCCCAGGCGCAAGACCTGATCATCCCCGACGACCTCGACGACGCCGCGGGGCAGTAGCGTGGCGGCCGATGCGTGGCTGCGGCGGCTGTGGTGGCAGGCCGGGGCGACGCTCGCCGCGATGGTGATGGGCTTCGGGACCGTTTATTTTTTGCCAGTGAGGACCGAGGCGCACGCGGTCGACGCGATCGTCGTGCTCGGCGTGCCGAACGAGCGGCTCGGGCATGCGCTCGAGCTGGTCGACCGCGGCTACGCCGACGTGCTCGTCGTGTCGTCGCCGGATCCGTTGGCGGCGCCGTCGCGGGTGCCGTGGACGTGCCGCGAGCACGACTTCGGCGACACACTCGACCTGGGCGACGGCGTCGAGGTGACGCAGTACTGCTTCACTCCTTCGCCCTTCGATACGCGCGGGGAGGCCCAGTACGTGTCGGCGCTCGCGGCCGAGCACGGCTGGGATGAGGTGATGGTCGTGACGTATCGCACCCACGTCAGCCGGGCGCGCTGGTATTTCGAGCGGTGCGCGCCGAACGTCGAAGCATCGTTCATCGGCATCACGCGGCCGTGGCAGCCGGGTCGCGTGCTCGAGCGCTTCGCCTACGAGACGGGCGCCTGGATGAAGGCGGCCGTCGCCGACCCCTGCTGATTGCTTGTGGCGCTTGGTCGTGGCCGGTTGGGTTAGGCCAAGCTGGGGTTGAGGTCTTTCAGCGGTTGGGTCAGACGATTAATCACTTCGGGCGTGACAGTGGCGTGCTCGACGCCGTTGTAATCGATGATCCAGGCGTTGCCAATGAAGATGTACGTCACCATGATCGTGTCGTGCGTCTCTTCGCGATTGACGTCGTAAGTGAACGCCGTGGCACCAGCGTTCGACACATCTGTGATCGACGGATCAGAGCTGAGCGCATCGATCAACGGCTGCTGGTCCGCCTTGCTGAGCTCGGCGATCCATTCGGACGGCTGGTGGCCGTCGGGATAAATCGGGTACCAGCAACCGCGGACCTGCGTCGCCGCGGCCATCGCCGTCGCAGCGGTAGGGCCAGCGATTTCGTGGAAGTGGTCGAGATTCACCTCGGTAATCACGGCTTCCATGTTCGTGTTCTGCCGAGCCCCGTCATGCATCGAAGTGAGCATCGGGTTCATCTCCTCGCACGTCGGCAATACGAGCGGCTCGGCCGTCTCTGTCTCGACCACGGCCTCAGTGGTGGACGTGCTGGTTGGTTCGGAGGAGGGCGCAGACGTCTCCTCCCTGGTGAGGCTCGTCGTCGGTGATACCTGGGGGTCCAGAGCAGGACCGGCGGCGCAGCCGGCGAGGAGCGCGAGGCTCAAACCCGCGGCGAGGGCGGCGAGTTTCGATCGGAAGCTGCGTGCGGTCGGTGCGGCGGTCACCCGGACTCCTTTGCCGGTGGAAATTGAACTTAGCCAACCATGAAACGGCCAAGGAGTTGCAGCTTCGAGTGTCAACCCATTCGAGGCACCGTGTCGTAGGCGCGTGCTCTGATAGATGGTGCGCGCCCGATCAATTGGTGTCGAGCACGGCCGAAAACAGGCTTTGGTGCTCACCAATCGAGCCGGCGCCAGCGAAAACTTGGACGAACTCCGAGAAAATGCCGGTTTGAACGGGCTGAGCCCGTTCAAACCGGCAAAATCTCGGAGTTCGTCCAAGAACCTGAGCGAGACGGCTCCTTCCGGCCGCGTTCGGGGTCGATTCGAGGGGTCATCAGTGGCCCGCGCGGCGCGAGGCGGCGCCGCCGACGGCTCTAGACTCGTCTGGTGACAGAAATCCTCGACCTCGCAGGGCTTCGCGCCCTGCGGCACGGCGTCGGCAGCCCCGATCTTGGCCGCGTCGCGCTCGTGCCGACCATGGGCGCCCTGCACGACGGGCACCTCGCGCTCGTCAACCTCGCGCAGCAGCACGCCGACACCGTGATCGTCTCGATCTTCGTCAACCCGCTGCAGTTCGGCCCCAACGAAGACCTCGACCGCTACCCGCGCCCCTTCAACGACGACCTCGCGAAGCTCGAGGCCGCCGGTGTGCAGTACGTCTTCCACCCGACGACAGAAGAGATGTACCCGAACTGGCCCGCGACGACGACCGTGTCGGCGGGGGAGGCCGGGCGCATCCTCGAGGGTGTCACCCGACCCGGCCACTTCGAAGGTGTGCTCACCGTCGTCGCGAAGCTGTTTGCCCTCGCCCACCCCGACCTCGCGGTCTTCGGCGAGAAGGATGCGCAGCAGCTCGCCCTCGTGCGCCGCATGGTGCGCGAGCTCCACCTTCCGCTCGAAATCGTCGCTCAGCCGATCGTGCGCGAAGCCGACGGTCTCGCCCTCTCGAGCCGCAACGCGTTCCTCGAAGGCGACGACCGCACCCGCGCCCTCACGCTCTCGCGGGCGCTGCAGGCGGCCGAAGCAAGCGCATCCGCCGGCCCCGCCGCCGCGAAGCAGGCAGGCCTCGCCGTGTATGCCGACGAACCGCTGACTAGCATGGACTACCTAGAGCTCGTTGACCCCGACACCTTCGCGCCGGTGGCCGACGACTACCGCGGCGAGGTGCTCGCACTCACCGCCGCGCGGGTCGGGCCCACCCGACTCATCGACAACCGTTCTTTCCGCGTCGGCTGACCACCCGACGCATCCACCGCATCCGCCCCGCCCGATCAGCAAGGAGCACGCATGGCCGACAGCCAGGAGCACGAACTCACCGCCGAGGAATTCTCGGAGCAGACGCAGGTTCGCCTCGACAAGCGCGCCCGCATGATCGAGGAGGGACTCACCCCCTACCCGCTCGAACTGCCGATCTCAGACACGATCGACAACATCGTCGCGAACAACCAGGGCCTCGAGGCCGACGTGCGCACCGGCGTGATCGCCGGTGTCGTCGGCCGCGTCATGCACATTCGCAACACCGGCAAGCTCGCCTTCGCGGCGGTGCAGTCGGGCGCCGGCGCGAAGATCCAGGCAATGCTCTCGCTCGCTGAGGTGGGCGAGGAGGCGCTCGCGCGCTGGAAGGAATTCGTCGACCTCGGCGACCTCGTGTTCGTGAAGGGCGAGGTCATCACCTCGCGTCGCGGCGAGCTGTCGATCATGGCGACCGAGTGGCAGATGGCGTCGAAGTCGCTGCGCCCGCTGCCGACGCTGCACCGCGAGCTCAACGAGGAAACCCGCGTGCGCCAGCGCTACCTCGACCTCATCACCCGCCCCGCCGCGCGCCACATGGTCGAGACGCGCGCCGCAGTGAACGCGTCGCTGCGCTCGACGTTCGCGCACCACAAGTTCCTCGAGGTCGAGACGCCGATGCTGCAGGTCATGCACGGCGGCGCCGCGGCCCGCCCGTTCGTGACGCACTCGAACGCGTTCGACACCGAGCTGTTCCTGCGCATCGCCCCCGAGCTCTACCTCAAGCGCGCGCTCGTCGGCGGGCTCGAGCGAGTGTTCGAGATCAACCGCAACTTCCGCAACGAGGGCGCCGACTCGACGCACTCGCCCGAGTTCGCGATGCTCGAGGCGTACATGTCGTTCGGCGACTACAACTCGATCGCCGACGTGACGCAGGAGCTGATTCAAAACGCGGCGAAGGCCGTGTCGGAGGACGGCTCGGCCGTCGTCACCTGGGCCGACGGCACCAAGTTCGACCTCGGCGGCGAGTGGCCGCGCGTGTCGATGTACGAGTCGCTCAGCGAGAAGTCGGGCGTCACCGTCACCCCCGACACCACGGTCGACGAACTCGTCGCGCTCGCCGAGCGTGAGGGCGTCGAGGTGAAGCTGCCGAACCACGGCAAACTCGTCGAGGAGCTCTGGGAGCACTTCGTGAAGGGCGAGCTCGAACGCCCGACGTTCGTCATGGACTTCCCGGTGGAGACCTCGCCGTTGACCGCGGCGCACCGCTCGAAGCCGGGTGTGGTCGAGAAGTGGGACCTCTACGTGCGCGGCTTCGAGCTGGCCACCGGCTACTCGGAACTCATCGACCCCGTCGACCAGCGCAACCGCTTCGTTGAGCAGGCCCGCGAGGCCGCGCGCGGCGACGACGAGGCCATGCGCCTCGACGAGGACTTCCTCGCCGCGCTCGAGTACGCGATGCCGCCGGCAGGTGGCATGGGCATGGGCATCGACCGCCTGCTCATGGCGCTCACGGGCCTCGGCATTCGCGAGACCGTGTTGTTCCCCCTCGTGAAGTAGCTGTCGGCCGCCGACGCGGCGACGCAGCAGTTGCCCCGGGGCTACTGCTGCTCGCGGGTCGGGCGGTCGTCATCGACTGGATGTGCCTCTGCCGTGGTTGACCGCTCGGCGGCTCGCGCGGCGTCATGTGCTGGCCGATAGTCGGGAGGCGGCGCCTGCTGCGGCTGCTTTTCCCCCTCACCGCCCCCGCGACCGCCGAAAGGACGGCCATGGTCGGCATACTCCTCGCGCTGAAAGACAAACCCCACTCCACGGATGGCAAAGCCCGCGCCATGGCGCAGACGCGCACCCTTCGGCGCATCGTCAGTGGGGGAGGCCTCGCCCGCGGACGATGTGGTGGTTTCGCCAATTGAGTCGAGTACGTACTCGTCGGTTTCGGTGTGCGTGATTCGCGCGTGGTGAGGCAACAGGCCCGGCAACTCAATGTCGTTGTCCGGCGCGGAACCGATCGTCGTCACTTCACCCGTGAGTGGGAACTCGGCCCCGCCACCCTCAACGCCCGTCATGACGAGGTGCGGGTGCCCCGCGCCGTATGAGCTGTGGGTGCCGTTGCCGCCTTCAGCATCTTCAGGCGGTGCCGGATGCGGTGGATGCGTGAATTGGTTATCCGCAAAATCGGGGTGTCGCTCGCGGTTCACGTGTCGGTCAGAGTTCTGCATCGAAACCACCTCGGATCAATCTCGTGGGAGTCAGGTTGACTGGGTCCAGTATCTGAATAGGGAAGGGGTGCTTGGCCTCATGCACCGCATGGTTAAGGCGAGGGCTGGCCGCCATTTACGTTCAACGTCTCGCCGATGACGAAGCTGGATTCGGGCGACGCGAGGAAGACGAATGCCGGGGCAACCTCGGTGGGTTGGCCGGCTCGCCCGAGGGGGGTGTTCTTACCGAACTCCGGGAGTTTTTCTTTCGGCTGGCCGTCGGAAACTTGGAGCACTGTCCACACCGGTCCTGGCGCGACGGCATTGACACGGATCCCCTTCGGCGCGAGTTGCTGCGAAAGGCCCTTTGAAAAGTTGTTGATCGCCGCCTTCGTCGCCGCATAGTCGAGCAGCGTCGGCGACGGCTTGTACGCCTGGATCGAGGTCGTATTGATGATCGTTGAGCCCGGTTGCAGGTGGGGGACCGCGGCCTTGCACACGCGGTAGATCGCGTGGATGTTCGTCTCAAACGTGGTGGTCCACTGCTCGTCGGTGAGGTCGCCGATCTCTTCGACGGCGATCTGCCGACCGGCGTTGTTGACGAGAATGTCGAGGCCTTCGAGCTCGATATTTGCCTGATCGACCACGGCGGCGCAGAACTCCCGGTCGGTCAGGTCGCCAGGAAGCAACACCGCGCGGCGACCACTCGCTTCGATGAGGTCTTTGATCTCGAGCGCGTCGGTCTCCTCTTCGGGGAGGTATGAAAGCGCTACATCGGCACCCTCGCGCGCGAACGCAATCGCCACGGCTGCGCCGATTCCCGAATCTGCGCCGGTGATGAGTGCCTTGCGGCCAGTGAGGCGACCCGTGCCGCGGTAGGAGTGTTCGCCGCGGTCGGCCTGTGGCGTGAGGTCTTGGTCGAGCCCCGGCTCAGGCTGATCTTGCACCGGCGGGCTGATTGACTCATATCGAGTTACCGGGTTCTGGAAGGTGAGCTGGTCGGTCTGTTGTGCAGCCAAGAGGGCCACCTCTCTCGTCAAGACGGCGCCGGAGTGCGCTCGCACGCTTCACTCGATCAGCCCCGCCTCGGAATCCGGCTCAAATGCTCCGCGGATCCACAGGTGGCGCACATGTGTCTGGATGCATCGGCGCCAGCTACGAGATGCGTGCACCTCGCCGTCTCGGTCGATGTCCGCCGCCGCACTCGCGTCGTGAGCGGCGGCGTTGAAGAGCGGTACCATTGGGTGTTATGGACGCAGCATGGTGGTGGAACGCGATTTGGTCGGTGATTCCGACGATCGTGATTGGCGCTATGTTCGGGCTCATCATCTACGCAGCACTCAACGCCGACCGCAAGGTGCGCCAAGAGCGCAAGAGCATCGAGGTCGAGGAGCGCGAGCGCTTCGAGGCCGAGCGAGCCCGCCGCGCCGAAAGCTAGGCATCCGCGCGCGGCTCGAGCCGCGCATCCCGCCGCGCGAGAGCACGCGACGGCAGCCACGGTGAGGGGACGTTCGGCGAAACACCAGGAGACACTCTGGTGGCGGTCGTACGCTGCTGAGGTCTCGCGGACGTCAACGTGTTCGCGAGATTTCACGTGACGGGCTGCCGGAGGAGGGATGCGCATGCGCAGGTTCCTCATCGGTCTCGCCGCAGCACTCGGGTCGGCCCTCACGCTGACGAACCTCACGGGCTGCGCCGCCGCGGAGCAACCCGGCACGCTGCAGAACAACAACCCGCTCGGTACCTACGTCAATGAGCTGCGCGAGCTGCCGGGCGTTGAATCGGCCACGCTCGGTATCACGGGCCAGCAGGCCGACATCTACGGGCTGGATGTGACGCTCGCCGACGACATCACGGACGACGAGCTGTCCACGGTGGGCGCCGAGGCCGCGAACTTCACGACCATTACGTCAGATGCCGGGCTCACCGCAGCCCAGCCGACGCTGAAGCGCGGCGAATCGAGCTTCGAGTACTTCGACAACCTCGAAGGCGATGCGCTCACCACGCAGTTGAGCTATTGGATGCACCTGCAGCTCGACGGTATCGAGTCGGTCGAGATGCGCGGCTACACCGAACGCATCACGAACCTGCAGAGTGACTCGACCACGGCTCCGACGCCCGACCCGCGCTACGTCGCGATCGAGCTGCCCGACGACGCGGACGCCGACACTGCCGATTCGATTGTCGCGCAACTGCGCGCCGTGACCGACCCCGGCGCCGACTCGGGCCAGTGGGATTTGGTCGTGCCGAGCGCGCACTTCAAGGGCGAGTTTCACGACGCGAAATTCCCGAGCGTCACCGAGTACGGCTACCTCTCGACGGTCGCGTCGACGTTCATGCCGGTCGACGACCTCGCGAGCGCCGAGGTGTCGTTCTATCCCGACAACGACGTGCCGCTGCAAATCGAGGTCGTCTCGTTCGACAGCGAGACCGATGACCTCTCGGCTGAGGAGGCGGATGCGGCGTTCCAGCAGAGCGCGATCTGGGAGCAGCTTGAGCCGCTCATGCAAGACCTTGCCGACCACGTCAACTATCAGGTAGAGGTGCTCGGCAACCCGCTCAGCGACGGTGGCAACTTCAAGCTCGACTTCACGGTGTCGGACTGCGCGTTCACTGGCGACTCGACGTGGCCCGAATCGTCGGCCGCACTCGGCGAAATCTGGCAGCACGCGATGAAGAATTCGAGCGCCAAATGCTCGCCCGAGGTCGTACCTAGCCCGTAGCTGAGTGAGTGCACGCCGACGGCGAACAGGGGCGCGAAAGTCAGGAACCCCCGTTTAGTCTCGTAGCAACTGGCACGGCTGTACCCGAATTGGCACAGCAACCAGCCCGAAGGAGACGCCTGATGTTTGAACGCTTTACCGACCGCGCTCGGCGCGTGATCGTGCTCGCCCAGGAAGAGGCGAAGCTGCTCAACCACAACTACATCGGCACCGAGCACCTACTGCTTGGGCTGATCCACGAGGGCGACGGGGTCGCAGCCAAGGCCCTGGAGTCACTCGGTATTTCACTCGAGGCCGTCCGCGAGCAGGTACAGGACATCATTGGCAAGGGGCAGCAGAAGCCCGGCAGCCACATTCCCTTTACCCCGCGGGCAAAGAAGGTGCTCGAGCTTTCGCTGCGCGAAGCGCTGCAGCTTGGCCACAACTACATCGGCACCGAGCACATCCTGCTCGGCCTCATCCGCGAGGGTGAGGGCGTTGCGGCGCAGGTGCTCGTGAAGCTTGGCGCCGACCTCAACTCGGTGCGCCAGCAGGTCATTCAGCTGCTCGCCGGCTACCAGGGCAAGGAGCCCGTCGCGGCCGGCCCCGAGGGGGCCACCTCGTCGAATAACCCGCAGGGTTCTGCGGTGCTCGACCAGTTTGGTGAGAACCTCACGCAGATGGCCCGCGACAGCAAGCTCGACCCGGTCATCGGCCGCGAGAAGGAAATCGAGCGCGTGATGCAGATTCTGTCGCGCCGCACGAAGAACAACCCCGTGCTGATCGGTGAACCCGGCGTCGGTAAGACCGCCGTGGTCGAGGGCCTCGCGCAGGCCATCGTGAACAACGAGGTGCCCGAGACGCTGAAGGACAAGCAGGTGTACGCGCTTGACCTCGGCTCGCTCATCGCCGGCTCGCGCTACCGCGGTGACTTTGAGGAACGCCTCAAGAAGGTCACCAAGGAGATCAAGAACCGCGGCGACATCATCGTGTTCATCGACGAGATCCACACCCTCGTGGGTGCTGGCTCGGCCGAGGGCGCGATCGACGCCGCGAACATCCTCAAGCCGATGCTCGCGCGCGGTGAGATGCAGACGATTGGTGCGACGACGCTCGACGAGTACAAGAAGCACTTTGAGAAGGACGCCGCGCTGGAGCGCCGCTTCCAGTCGGTGATCGTCGACGAGCCGTCGGCGCAGCACACGATCAACATTCTCAAGGGGCTCCGCGACAAGTACGAGGCGTTCCACAAGGTCACCATCACCGACGAAGCGATCGTCGCTGCGGTGCAGCTCTCCGACCGCTACGTGAGCGACCGTCAGCTGCCCGACAAGGCCATCGACCTCATCGACGAAGCGGGCGCACGCCTGCGCCTGTCGGTGCTGTCGTCGCCGCCCGAGCTGCGCGAACTTGACGAGAAGATCGCCAAGGTGCGCGCCGACAAGGAGGAGGCGATCGATGTTCAGGACTTCGAGAAGGCCGCCTCGCTGCGCGACGACGAGAAGCAGCTGCTCGGCGAGCGCCTGCGCCTCGAGAAGCAGTGGAAGGCTGGCGAGGTCAAGGCGACCGGCACCGTTGACGCGGGCCTGATCGCCGAGGTACTCGCACAGGCCACCGGCATTCCGGTCTACAAGCTCACCGAGGAAGAGACCGCTCGCCTCGTGTTCATGGAAGAGGCGCTGCACCAGCGCGTCATCGGTCAGGAAGACGCGGTCAAGGCGCTCTCGCGCACGATCCGCCGCACCCGCGCCGGCCTCAAGGACCCGAACCGCCCCTCGGGCTCGTTCATCTTCGCCGGTCCGACCGGTGTTGGTAAGACCGAGCTCGCGAAGGCGCTCGCCGAGTTCCTGTTCGACGACGAGTCGGCGCTGATCACCCTCGACATGTCCGAGTTCGGCGAGAAGCACACGGTCTCGCGACTGTTCGGTGCCCCTCCCGGATTCGTCGGCTTCGAAGAGGGCGGCCAGCTCACCGAAAAGGTGCGCCGCAAGCCGTTCTCGGTGGTGCTGTTCGACGAGATCGAGAAGGCGCACCCCGACATCTTCAACTCGCTGCTGCAGATTCTTGAAGAGGGTCGTCTCACCGACGGCCAGGGCCGCGTGGTCGACTTCAAGAACACCGTGATCATCATGACCACGAACCTCGGCACGAAGGACATCACGGGTGGGCCCGTCGGCTTCCAGATCGAGGGCGACACGACCACGTCGTACGAGCGCATGAAGGGCAAGGTCAACGAGGAGCTCAAGAAGCACTTCAAGCCCGAGTTCCTCAACCGCGTCGACGACACGATCGTGTTCCCGCAGCTCTCGCCGAAGGAACTCCTCGAGATCGTCGACCTGTTCACGAAGCGTCTGGCCGACCGCATGCTCGATCAGGACATGACCGTCGAGCTCACGGCCCCCGCCAAGGAGCAGCTCATCAAGGTGGGCTACGACCCGGCGCTCGGCGCCCGCCCGCTGCGTCGCGCGATGCAGCAGGAGGTCGAAGACCAGCTGTCCGAGCTCATCCTGCGCGGCGAGCTGCGCGGTGGCGACCACGTCAAAGTCGACTTCGGCGAAGGCAAGTTCGACTTCGACATCAAGCGCCCCGAGCGCGAGGTGGTTGGCGTGTCGGCCGGTGAAACGGCCGCCAGCAACGCCGAAGCCGGTGTCACGACGAGCACCGACGAGTAGTTCTTCGGTTGCCGGAGCCTTGCGCTTCGGCTGGGCTAAGGGCCCGGTCACCTTCGGGTGGCCGGGCCCTCGCCGTTTCCGCTCCCTGCGCACAACCTGGTCCCTTCGACAGGCTCAGGGGCCGGGCCGTTTTCGGGCTCTTCACAATTCGGGGTGTAGGTGTGGTCTGAATCCGCCGGCTTCGAGGAGTGCGCGGGCGATGTAGTTGGTGGGGTTGCGGAAGCCGAGGGCCAGGCCACGCAGGTGCTCGAGGCGACCGTTCACGGCTTCGGTAGGTCCGTTGCTCGTGCGCGGCCGGTCGAAGTAGGTCAGGACGTCGCAGGCGCGTCTGGTCAGGGTGCGGCCGAGCTTGCGCAGTTCTACCAACGCCTCAGGCACACTGTCGGCGAGGGCGTCGATCACGGAGCTCATCTCGACGCGGCCGGCTGCCCGGTCGGGGTGACGGTAGGCGGAGATCATGCGCTGGTAGATCCCCCAGGTGCACTCGACTTGCACGTGCCGGTCCCCAGCGAAGAGCTTGTCAAGGCGCTCGTGCTGGCGGTCGGTGAGCAGGTCAGCCCCGGTGTGCAGGGTCCGCCGCGCGGTGTAGAGCGGGTCGCCCTTGCGTCCGCGGTGTCCGTGCAGTTCCTGCTGGACTCGGCGGCGGCACTCATCGAGAGCGTCCCGGCCAACCGGATGACGTGGAAGGGATCCATAACCGTGACGGCGTCCGGCAGCTCCTCGGTGGTGGCGGTCTTGAAGCCCGCGAACCCATCCATGGCCACGACCTCGATCCCATCGCGCCAAGCCTGGTCCCGCTCGGCCAGCCAGTCCTTGAACGCCTTCTTCGACCGACCTTCGACCACGTCCAGCAGGCGTGAGGGCCCGGTGCCGTCCCGGACCGGGGTGAGGTCGATGATCACGGTGACGTACTTGTCACCGCGCCGGGTGTGCCGCCACACGTGCTCATCGACCCCGACGACCTTGACACCGTCCAGGCGGGTCGGGTCCTCGATGAGCAGACGCCGGCCCTCAGCCAGGACCGCGTCGTTGGCGGTGTTCCACGCCACGCCCAGTCCTTCGGCAACTCGGGCCATCGACAGGTGGCCGACGACGATCCCGACCAGACCCCACCGCAGGCCGGCGCGGGAGATCTTGGCCCGCGGCGGCGCCGCAGCGGTGGTGTCCTGACGCCACACGTGCGAGCACTCCTTGCAGCGGTAGCGGCGCACGGTGAGCACCAGCGTGGTAGGGCGCCACCCGAACGGCTCGTGCGCCAACTCCCTGCTCACCGTGTCACGGGGCACGCCCTGGCAGCCGCACCGCCTGCACCAGTCGTCCGGCTCCACGACCCGGCACGCCAGCACGGACCTGTCACGCTCGAGCAGCTGGCCGGTGACCTCCAGACCGAGGCCGTCGAGGCGGGTGAAGGTAGTCAGGTCAGGGCGCGTGAAGGTAGCGTCAGGCACGTCGAGGTCTTCCGGACGGGTTGTGTGAGAACTCCCATCATCGGAAGACCTCGACCCTCACCCCGACACCGACGCGCCGCCCCAGGTCGCACCACAGCTACACCCTCATCTGTGAAGAGCCCGATTGAGGATGCGATGGGCACGGTCGCGCGCAAGCGCATGCTGCCGATGCAGGCCGGCGACGTCGTCGACACCCTCGCGAGCCCCGCGCTGCTCGAGGGGCTGACCGGGTTCCGGCCGCAGACGCCGGTCGAGGCGGGCGTACGGGAATTTGTCGACTGGTACCTCGCCTACCAGCCCGAGACTGGTCGCGAGCTCGCGCCGGTGCATGCGCTCGTGGAGGCTGGGGCCGACGCGGGCGCACCGGTGCCCGCTTCCGGGGTGGTCGCCGGTGCGGCGGCCGCTGTCGGTGTCGTCGAGCCGGCGCTCGCGAAGCTCGCCTGAGCGCGTGGGCGTTGACGGGGCGCCGCCGGTTTCGCCGCGGCGGTGCTTCGTGAGGCTGCTGCGCGTGGGCGTTGCGGTGGTGCTGTGCTGCGCGGTTGCGTGGACCGGGCTCGTGTCACTCAACGTCGCCTTCCCGAGCCACGGGGTGAAGGGCCGGTACGACGTGATCGTGTCGCTCGCGCCGGGGGAGTTTCGGCTGCCGACATCGCTCGAACTGTACGAGTCGGGGCGAGTGTCGGATTACCTCGCGATCTCGTGGATTGCCTCGGATGCGCACCTCGGCGGCGACTTGTACTCGCGCGTCGATCTGCAGACCGACGTGTGCGTGCACAACGTCGACCCGCGGGTGATTTGCTTCGAGCCGACCGAGGACAGCACGCTCGGCGAGGCGCTGTCGCTGCGCACGCTGCTCGTCGAGCATGAGTGGACGAGCGTGTTGCTCGTCACCGACCGCACCCACGCGTTTCGCGCGCGGTACGTGTTCGAGCGGTGTCTGCCACCCGGCACCGTCGTCGGTGTTGAGGTCGCGCCGCGGCACCTCACGGGCGCGGACTGGGCCGAGGAGCTGACCTACGAGAACGGCGCCGTGCTCAAAGCGATCGTCGAGACCGCCCTCAAGTGCCCCCGCTGATCGGCCCCTGCCCAGCCCGGTCCCTGAGCCTGTCAAAGGGCCCACCTTGCGACAAGCTCAGGGACCGCAAGCTCAGGGACCGTTGTGCCGTGCCCCCACGCCCCGAGGGGGAGTACCGTGCTGTAGGCACGACGAACGACGAGGAGCAGCATGGCGACGGAAACCAACGGCACTCAACCGCCGCTCTGGCGCATCCTCATCATCGCCTTGCTGCCGACCTTCATTTACTCGGTCGGGCAGGGCGCGATTGTGCCGGTGATCCCGGCGGTCGCGACATCGCTCGGTGCCGATCTCGGTTTCGCGGGGTTCATCGCCGGTTCGCTGCTCATCGGCCAGGCGGTCGGTAACCTCCCCGCGGGCGCAGTCGTCGGCCGCTTCGGCGAGCGCCGCGCGATGGTGTTCTCAGCGCTTGCGACGATCGTCGGCGCGCTCATCTCGGTGTTCGCGGTGAACGAATGGATGCTGCTTGCCGGCGTCGTCGTACAGGGCCTGATGACGGCGACCTTCGCTCTCGCGCGGCAGGCGTTCTTGAGCACGTACGTGCCGTTCCAATACCGTGCGCGTTCGATGTCGACGCTCGGCGGGGTGTTCCGCTCGGGCATGTTCGTCGGACCGTTCATCGCCTCGTGGATGATCGCCTCCACCGGCGAGCCGCAGAACAACTTCTGGGTGTTCATCACGTGCGCGGCGCTGTCGGCGGTCGTCGTCGCGGTGCTGCCCGACGTCGAGAAGCTGTCGCGAACGCCGCGCGACCGCGCCGAGGTGTACGACACGGGCGAGGACGCGCCGACCGGCGCGATCCCCGTCTCGGGGCCGGATGCGCGGCACGAGCGCGAGTCGATCGGCCAGACGTTCCGAAGTCGCGGCGATGTCTTGCTGCGCCTGGGAACCGGGGCGGGCATCCTGATGATGCTGCGCTCGGGCCGGCAGGTGCTGCTGCCGCTGTGGGGCCTGTCGATCGGGCTCGACGACGCGTTCACGACGCTGATCATCGGCATCGCGGGCGCGATCGACTTTGCACTGTTCTTCACGTCGGGCTGGATCATGGACCGCTGGGGCCGCTCCGCGAGCGGCGTGCCGGCGCTGCTCGGAATGGGGCTCGGGTTCGGGGTATTGGCGTTCACGTACGACCTCGAGTCTTCGACGATGTGGTTCGTGGTCATCACGCTGTGGCTCGGCGTCGCGAATGGCGTGGGCTCGGGCATCGTCATGACGCTCGGTGCGGACCTCGCCGACCGCGAGCATCCGGCGCCGTTCTTGGCCGCGTGGCGTACCGTGACCGACGGCGCGAGCTCGACCGTGCCGTTCTTGGTGGCCGGGCTGCACGCCTTCGCCGGGATCGCCCTGACCTCGGGGTTCTTTGGCGTGCTCGGGATTTTTGGGGCATTCTTGCTGTGGCGGTACATCCCGAAATACGTGCCGCGCCCCCACCGCCGCTGACGCTTGCGCCTGCACCTGCGGCCCCTGAGCTCGCGGCCCCTGAGCTTGTCGAAGGGCAGATACTGGGGGGGGGGGGGGGGGAACGGCGGGGGGGGGGGCGGGGGGCCCCCCC
>NZ_JASCYH010000038.1:0-25367 GCF_030011715.1 Gulosibacter sediminis
GGCCCCGGCCGCTGGGGCTATGGCGCGCAGCCTGGGGGTTGGCGGGCGCCCCACTCCGGGGGGGCGCCCGCGTCGTTTCCGGGGCGTGCGCGGCGTGGCCGCGCGGGCGCCCGCACTCCCCCGCCCGCGGCATCCCGCCCCCGCACATCCCGGGCCCGCGCTCTCGCCCGGCCCCGCACATCCCTCCCCTGCCATCAGGGTGTCCCCAAAATCCCACTTTCAAGCCGAAAAATGGGACATCGGCGACACTCTGTCTCAGCCGCCTCAGGCACGCGCTCGCGACCCAGAGCAGAGTGTCCCCGGCATCCCACTTTCGCGCTCAGAAATGGGACATCGGCGACACTTTGGGCAAGCAGCCGGGAAGCTAGGGAGCAAGAGGCATGGCGGATGCGGCGCGCGGGTTCGAGCGCCGGGCCAGCAGCGCGCGGAGGTCGGCGATGAGGGATCCGTCTTCACCCATGGCGGTCACGGTGACGCGGACGTACTCGTAGCCGAGTGCCCGCAGTCGCCGCTCTCGCTCGAGATCGCGCCGAAACGTCTTGTCGTCGGTGCGGTGCACATCACCTTCGTACTCGATGGCGATCTTTGCCTCGCGGTAAAGCAGATCAACCTCGGCCGACCAGTCCCCCTCGTGCGACTGCACGATGCCGTTCACCTCGGGCTCGGGGGGTCCGGATCGCACGAGCAGGAGGCGTAGTCGTGTCTCCATGGGCGAAGCGACGCGACGGCGCGCTAATGCGAGGGCATCCCTCGCAGTACCGATCCCGGGAATCGGACCCACTTCTTGCAGTCGCGCCTCGAGTGACCTCATCGTGGTTGCGGGGCGCTGATGCAACCTGATACCCGGATAGTGGGATTTGTTCGTCAGCAACGCATCGAGCATCACCACGGCATCCTCGACGGTGAGATTACGGCAGCAACTGAGGAATGTCTCGACGGGCCGCAGCACTGGGAGTCGTCGAAACGTGCGGACCTGAAACTGTGACTTCGTCTGCTGAATGGCGGGGTTCTTCGGTCGCTTCGTGGCGGGGTCAGGTGACACCGATGACCAGGGTGCTCTGTGCGGCTTCGATGACGTCGTTGGTGATGGTGTCGAGTTCGTTGATCTTCAGGACCCGCTGGATCTGGGGGAAGAGGCGTTCGAGGAGCCGGAAGTTGCCGCGGGTGATCCGTGCGATGGCTGCGATGGCTTGGGCGTCGGTGAAGTCGTCGGGGTCGAGGGTCTTGCCGAGGGATCGCCAGTGTCGCTCGAGGACGAACAGCAGTTCGTCTTGTCCCAGGGGCCGGTACTGGTGGGCGAAGCCGACTCGGCTGTAGAACTGGGGGTAGTGGCTGAACTGCTTCTCCAGGCCGGGCATGCCGATCAGGATCAGGGCGATGTCGTCGCGGTCGTAGCGATCGCGCAGCAGTTCCAGCGCGGCGGGACGCAGTCGTTCGGCTTCGTCGACGATGATCAGCTCCACGTAGTTCCTGCCGTGTCGCCATCCCCAGGCCTCGGGAGTGTCCGTGCCGGGAGGTACGAGGTGCTGCCCGATGCACATGTTGGTGCGGGTGATGGCTTGGGTCAGCTCGTCCTTCAGGGTCCGCGGGGTGGTCAGCGCGCTGGGGGTGTAGAGCACGGTGCGGCTCCGGTTCAAGGCGGCGTAGATCTTGGCGTCGTTGTCGGAGCGCGGCCCCCAGTAGGTCAGCAGGTCATGAGCCTTCTCGTAGTGTGCGTAGCGGCGCGCGGAGAGTGTCTTTCCCACGCCGGCTGATCCGAAGCACAAACCGATGGTGTGCCCGCGGCGCACGGCGTCGGCGAACTCGGTGAAGCGGCGGTGCTCCTTGGTGACGATGAAGCGCTGGCTCACCTGAGGTCCTCCTTGTAGATCTTCAACGCCGACCTCGGCGCCGGAGCCGGTGCTTCGGTGATCCGTGGTGTCTCGGTAGGTGCGGCCACGAGGGCGATGCGTTCGTTGATGCCGGCTCGCAGCGCCCGGCGGCGGGCGTTGCGCGCGGCCTGGATCTCCTTGAGGCTGACCTTCTGGTCGTGGTGCTCTTGGTTGACGGCCTTGCAGACGAATTCGTCGTGATCGAAGACGCGGATCTCGGTGATGTCGCGGGGGTCGTAGCGGATCACGACCGAGCGTCCGACGTAGCCTGCCAGAGTTGGCGAGACGTAGCGCATGCCCTGGAAGCGGATGCCATCGCGGCGCACGACGCGGGTCTTGGCGACGGTCAACAGCAGTCCGTCGAGGTCTTCCAGGCTCTCGGGCATTCGGGGCAGCCAGCCATCGGCGATCCACGCGCTGCGCGGGGAGGTTCCGAGCTCGCTGTGCGTGCGGTCGTTGTAGGTGGCCACGAACGCCTCCAGGGCGCTATCGAGGGCGGCCAGGGACAGTTTCGGTGTCGGCCAGGGGTGCCCTTCGGTGATGTGTCCGGGCAGGGTGGCGAGTAGCTCGGTGTTGATGGTGCCGAAGAACCGCTCGATCTTGCCCCGTCCCTGGGGTCGGGCGACGGTGGAGTGGATCAGTCGGATGTGGAGGTCGACGGCGGTGTGGGCGAGCTGGTCACTGGTGAAGTCGCTGCCGTGGTCGACGTAGAGCACGTCGGGCAGGCCGCACATCGGCCAGGCCGGGTCGGTCTTGTGCCAGATCGCTTGGCGTAGCGCCAGGGCGGTGTTCATCGCCGACGGTGCGCCCAGGAAGACTGTGTAGCCGCAGACCGCCCGGGAGCAGTCGTCGAGGATCGTTGTCAGCCATGGCCGTGCAGGCTTGCCGTCGGTGCCCACCACCAGGATGTCGAGCATGGTGTGATCGGATTGCCACATCGCGTTGGGCAGCTCTGCTTGCCGGCGTAGCACCAGCTCGTGCTTGTCGCGGTAGGACGCTGCGCCCCCCCAGGGCGAGGGTGACCATGCCGGGATCCAGGGTCCGCACGATGTCCCACACCACCGAGTAGGAGGGGACCGGCCACCTCCGGGCGGCGCAGATGCCCGTGACTTTGCGATGGATCGTGGCGATGGCCGGCCGCGGCTTGCTCAGTGCCAGGCCCTCGATCAGGTCGACGAGGTCGGGCGGAAGGCGGCGGGAGCCGGCGTCCGCCCGTGAGGCTGTCTCCAGTCCGGCGTAGCCGTCGGCGCGGTAGCGGGCGTGCCAGCGCTCCAGGGTCCGCAGCCCTACATCGGTCTCGCGAGCTAAGCGCGCGAGGGGCACCTGGTCCTCGACGTGGAGCCTGAGGATTCGCCACCGCGCTCGAGCGTCCACGACGCACCTACTGCAAGGCGTTCTCGCGCCCGCGCTCGGCGCGCTGAAGGGCGCGGTAGACCGTGGAGCGGCCCACGCTGAACAGCTCGGCCAGCTCGCCCACGGTGTGCTCGTCGGCGGCATGTAGCTGGACGAGGTGAGCTTCTTGCCGGGGGGTGAGTTTCGGTGACTTCCCGCGCAGCCGGCCCTTGGCCTTGGCGACCTTCATCCCCTCGCGGGTGCGGGCACGGATGAGGTCGGCTTCGAATTCGGCGACCATCGCCAGCACGTTGAACAACAGTTTCCCCATCGGGTCGGTCGGGTCGTACACCGATCCGGCGATGCTCAGCTTCACTTCCCGCGCCGCGAGGTCGTCGGCGATCTGGTGGGCATCACGGACTGAACGCGCCAGCCGATCGAGCTTGGTGACCACGAATGTATCGCCGTCCCGACATGTCATTTTCAGAAGTCGGCTGCACGGAATGTCCGAAGTCGGCTGCACTATCTGCTGGAGGCCGCGCTCTGATCGACGACCCTGCTGATCTTGTTCTTCGGCGCTTCCCTCATTTTTTCGCCTGGCGGCGCAGGGCACGGAGCACTGTGTCGCCACGGTCGTCACCGCACGTCGCGGTCAGCGGGCTTCTACGGTGCCCATCATGCCCTGGTCCTCGTGGTCGAGGATGTGGCAGTGGTAGACGGTCTTCCCGGGAAAGTCCTCGAAGGCGATGAGGACTTTTACCTGGCTGCGGGCCGGGACGTTCACTACGTCCTGCCACCTCGGTTCGGAGAGGTCGCGGTTTCCGTCCTGGACGATCTGCATGGGCCATACGTGCAGGTGGATGGGGTGGTCCATGGGACTGGAGTTTTTCAGGGTCCACTCCTCCACGGTCCCGGCCGCCACGGGGGTGTCGACCCGGTCGGGGCCGAACTCCTGGCCGTTGATGGTGAAGGCCATCATCGTGGTGTCCCCCTCACCGCCCCCACTGCCCATCATGGCCCCGCCGCCCATGCCCATGGCGAAGTCCAGGGTGCGGCGGGCGGTGATCGGCTCCCCGCGCAGATCTCGCAGGCCCGGTCCTTCAGGCACAGGTGGAGGTTTTTGGACGGGTGCTCCGGACACTGTCAGAGTGAGCAGCTCGACCGGCTCGCCGCTACCGGTCTCGTTGTCACCCATCATGGTCCCGCCCATCATGGCGTCCATGCCGCCGCGGTCCACCGGTGCGGCGACCAGCGTGGAGGAGCCCTCGGTCGTTTCCACGAGCATCTCGATGCGGTTGCCGGGGGCCAGCACCACTTCGGTGATGTCCTCGGGGGTCGGCAGGCGGCCGAGGTCGCGGCTGAGCACCCGCACCTGCTGGCCCTCCAACCGCAGTCGGAGGTACCGGGAGGGGCAGGCGTTCACGATTCGCCACCGTTCCCGCTCCCCGGGCGCGGCGTTCAGTTGCGGGCGGACCGCTCCGTTGACCAGCACGACCTCACCTTCCCGGCCCATCATCTGTTGCATCTGACTCACCTCGGCGAGGTTGCCCGAAGCATCCAGGGTCAGATCCGAGACCACCATGACCCGCTCCCGGGTGACCGGGACCGGCTCGGTGTCCTCAACGATGATGGCCCCGTAGAGTCCAGCGGCGACCTGATCGGCCACGTGGCCGTGGCGGTGCGGGTGGTACCAGTAGGTGCCCGGCGGATGGTCGGCGGGCAAGGCGAACTCATAGTTGAAGGACCCATCGGGTGCGATACTCACGAACGGGTTATCGCCGTTGCCTTCCGGGGAAACGTGCATCCCGTGCACGTGCAGGTTCGTCGGCGCCTCCAGACGGTTGGTCATCGCAACCCGCACTGTATCTCCGGGTGCCACGCGCAGAGTCGGGCCGGGAAGGGAGCCGTTGAAAGCCTTCACGGATGCCTGCCGTCCGCCGACCTGGATGCGTGTCTGGGCGGCGGTCAGGTCCAGTTCCAGCACGCCTTCGCGGCTGGCCAGCACCTGCGGTTCGATCAGGTCCTCACCACCGGTGTACCCGCGGCCGCCGGTGGCGGTCCACCACAGCCCGGTCCCGCCGACGACGGTGGCACCGGCCCCTGCCGCGCCAAGCGCCAGCAGCTGCCGGCGGGTCAGCGGGCTCACCGGCCGTCATCTTCGAGGGTCTGCAACCGTTCGCGGTACTCCTCGGCGCTCAACTCGCCGCGGGCGTAGCGCTCCTGGAGGATCTCCCGCCCCCGGCCAGGATCCGCGCCGGGGGCACGACCGTGATCGGGTGCGCCGGTGTTCGAGGATCTGCCGGAGAGGGTCGTTACCAGCACGACCACCAGCACGATTACCCCGGCGAGCACCAGCAGCCCGAAGACCCACATCAATCCCATACCACCCATACCGCCGCCGTTCATCATGATCGTGCTCCTTCTCTCTGGTCGTGCATGGTCAGATCTTCAGTCCTATGTGTCTCTTGCCGGTATGTGTCAACCCAGTTTTGACCTCTCAAGCCTTGGGCAGCGGGCATTTCCTGCTCACCACCACCGGGATGGACCGTGTGCTGCAGGGGCCCCGCCGATGGAGACGGCGGCGATCCCAGCTTCGGTGGCTTCTTCGATCGCGGTCGCTAACCGGGCTGGGCCTGTCCGAAGCGCAGCAGCAGCGAATCGGGCACGGAACAGCAGAGCCTGGTGAGCCAGCGCGAAGGCTGTCGCTGTGAGGAGCGGTTACGATTCGGCCATGGGCAGGCCGACACTTTCGGCCTCGTTGAACATGGCGTCGATGTGGACCACGTCTTTGCCGGCGCGCTGCAGCAGGCTCGCGGCGATGCCGGAACGGTAGCCGGAGGCGCAGTGCACCCACAGCCGCTGTGGCGGGACGTCGCCCATCCGGGACGGCAGGTCATGGACGGGGATGTTGACGGCCCCTCGAATGTGGGAGGTTTCGAACTCGTCGGTGCGCCGCACGTCAAGAATGACTTCGTCACCGGTGCTGCCGCGGGGAACCTCATCCCAGCCAACCCGGGGATACTTGGCGGTTGGCACTCCATGGGCCCATTCGGCCGGGCCGCCGCCGGTGGCAGTATCGGGGGAATCGATGCCGATCCGGGACAGGTCCCGGATCGCGTTCTCCACATCTTCGTGCGTACCGAGCAGTGTCAGTTTGTCGTTCCAGGGCAGCACCCAGCCCAAATATCCGGTGAAGCTGGACCCGTCGCCATATTCGAAACTGACGGACCCATCCAGATGGTTGCTGGCGAAAGCGACCCGGTTGCGCAGGTCGATGACCCATTCGCCGTCGTTGAGGCGGCGGCCGAGTTCGCCGGCGTCGACCGACTCTGGCACTGTCAGGTCCGCGGGACCGGGGCCTTCAATGTTCAGGGGGCTCATGTGTGCGTAGTAGGCAGGGTAAGCGCTGAGGTTGGCGATCAATTCCGAAACGAAGTGGTCCTCGTCCGGATCTGTCAGAGCATGGTTGTCCCGGGCCTGCTCGCCGATAGTGGACGAATCAACCTGGGCGGCAGGTCCGCTGGAGCAGAAGGAACCGAACCCATGGGTGGGATACAGCGGGGCGTCCTGGACGGCTTCGGCAACGAGCCGCCGCGCCGAGGCGTACTGGTTCCGGGTGAGGGTCTCGGTGTCATCGTCGCTGACCAGGTCGGTGCGCCCAACGGAGCCATACAGCAGACTCCCTCCGGAGAAAACCGCCTGCCCTTGACCATCGCTGACGATATAGGACAGGTGGGTGTGGGTGTGCCCGGGCGTGGCCACCGCCTTGACGGATAGATCGCCGACCTGGAAGACCTCCCCGTCGGCAACCGGGGTCCGTTCGTAGTCGACGGGGTCGGCGGCGTTGACCAGATACTCTGCCCCGTGAGCCTTGGCGAGCATCAGCCCGCCGGTGAGGTAGTCGTTGTGGATGTGGGTTTCGGCAACGTGGGTGATTTTCACCCCCGCATTCCGGACGGCGGCTTCGAGCCGGTCGGTATCGCGCTGCGGGTCGATCACCAGTGCACTCGTGCCGTCGTGGACCAGGTAGCTGCGGTCGCCCAGTTGCGGGGTGTCGATCGTGATGACGTCCATGGGATGCTCCTTCACTATGGGCACTGTTCACGCTGATGGAATAGGTGGGGTTCCTACGCTCCGGCGGCGGCCGGCAATTGAGCTAATGCGGCGCGCAGCCGGGTATCGGCATCGTCGGCCACTTCGCGGACAGCATCGGTGTCGCTGAGCTCGACCATGGTTTGCGGGTCAATGGCTTGGACCACCGTGGTGCCGGCTGATGGGCCGCGGCGCACGACGACGTTGCACGGCAGCAGCGCCCCCAGATCCGGCTCGGCGGTGAGGCCGCGCTGGGCCAGGCCGGGGTTGCAGGCACCCAGGATGACGTAATCGCCGAGCGCCTCTGCGGCCTCAGCGCCCAGCTTGCTCTCGAAGGTGGAGCGGACGTCGATTTCCGACAGGACGCCGAACCCCTGTTCAGAGAGGGCCTCCTTGGTCCGTTCCACGGCGTCGGTGTAGGAAAGGTCGACGGTGATCGTGTGGGTGTAGCTCATCTGCTGCTCCTTGCTGGTTGTACCTGCAGTGCTGCTTGACGATTCGTGCGGGCGGGGGTGCTGTTAGGCGAGGGAGAGGAACAGTTTTTCCAAGTCCTTCTTATCGATACTGGGGTCCTCCTGGCTCATGCACTGCTGAAGCCCGCTGGCGATGATGGCAAATCCAGCCTTATCCAGCGCCCGCGATACGGCGGCAAGCTGAGTCACCACATCCTTGCAGTCACTGCCGTTTTCGAGCATCCGTGTGACGGCACCAAGTTGTCCCTGTGCACGCTTGAGCCGGTTCACGACCGGGCCCAGATCTGTGGTGTCGAGTTGCATTGTTCCTCCATAGTCTTTCGTGCTTGCCTTCAATTGTATACCCCCAGGGGCTTATTGCATACCCCCTAGGGTATGTGTAAGACTGGCTTCATTCCCACCAACGACAATCCTTTGGAGGACGATAATGATCGTGAATCAGTACTACCTCGGCTGCCTGTCCCATGGCTCCTACCTGATCGGCGATGAGAGAAGCGGTCAGGCGGTCGTCGTCGATCCGCGGCGCGACATTGGCGAGTACCTCGCCGACGCGGCGGCGAACAACCTGACGATCACCGGGGTGATCAATACCCACTTCCACGCCGACTTCGTCGCCGGCCACCTTGAACTCGCCCAGGCCACCGGCGCATGGATCGGCTACGGCCGCCGAGCAGAAACCGAATACGAGATCCGCACCTTCAGCCACGGCGATAAGGTCTCCCTCGGTGAGGTCGAACTCGAGATCCTGGAGACTCCCGGGCACACCTGGGAGTCGATCAGCGTACTGGTACGCGAACAGTCCGGTGCGAGCCCGGATGCGGTACTCACCGGCGATGCATTGTTCATCGGCGATGTCGGCCGCCCCGACCTGGCTGCCGCCGTCGGCGCCGACCCGGACGAGCTGGCACGTGCCCTTTACGCATCGATCCATGATGTGCTGATGAAGCTTCCCGACGACGTGCGTGTGCTGCCGGCCCACGGCGCCGGTTCCGCATGCGGCAAAAACCTTTCGGATGAACTCGAGTCCACTATCGGTGCGCAGCGGATGATGAACCTCTCCGTCCAGCCGATGGGTGAAGACGAATTCGTTGCCATGATCCGCAGTGGACAGCCGGCCATCCCGGAGTACTTTGCCGTCGATGCCGTACTGAACCGTCAGGACCGCCCCTTGATCGGCGCCGCCAGTGACCTCCGTGCACTGTCCGTACGGGACCTGCAGGATGCCGCCGCCCGCGGCGCTCGGATCCTCGACACCCGCTCACCGGAGGACTTCGCCGAAGGCCACCTCGCCGGATCTCTCAACGTCGGACTCGACGGACGCTTCGCCGAGACGGCCGGCATGGTCATCGGATCAGATGAGGAGATCGTCCTTATCACCCACGCGTCACGTGAAGAAGAGGCCGCGATGCGGCTGGGCCGGATCGGCTTCGACCGGGTGGCCGGTTACCTCAACGAACCGGCACGCGCCTTCACCGAACTCGGCGACATTGTCCAGCGGGGAGAACGCGTCGACGTCGAAACCTTCGACACAGAACGCCAAAACGAAGGGGCCACGGTTCTCGATGTCCGCAATCCCGGTGAAATCGAAGACGGCGCGGTGCCCGGTTCCGTGCGGATTCCGTTGGCAGAACTGGCGCAGCGCCACAACGAAGTCCCCGCGGACCGGCCCGTCCTCGTACACTGCGCCGGCGGGTGGCGCTCCAGCGTCGGCGCCAGCACCCTGCGAGCCCTCGGCCACACCAACGTTAAGGATCTGACCGGTGGCTACAGCGCCTGGACAGCCACTCACGAACCATCCAACGCCTAAGAACACCGGGCAGCACCATCACCGGAAAGGAAATACCGCCATGTCCGAAATCACCACCGCAGAGGCCAATGCACGCCGCAATACTGCGACCATCCTGGACGTACGTGAAGAGGCTGAAACCGCCGAAGGCATGATCCCCGGCGCAGTGCACATCCCGCTCGGCCAACTGGCATCCCGTCTTGGAGAACTCGATGCGGGCCGGCCGGTCATCACCGTCTGCGCCAGCGGAAACCGAAGCGCCCACGCGGCCGTGGACCTGCTGGTCGCAGGTTTCCGCGCAGACACGATGGCCGGCGGCATGACCGCCTGGGAAACCGAAGGTCGACCCACCCACAAGCCCTAAAAAGGCGCATCCACCCATCCCGGCGGTCCGCCGCCGGTCCTTGCCGGCGGCGGGGACACCTTAAGCACAAAGGAAAGTCTGACTACTTCAACACAACCTAAACCCACGATCGATACCGTGGGCGCGGCAACGCTGCAGTCCTGGATCGACACCGACGATGACCTGATCGTGTTGGACGTGCGCAGCGGAGCCGAATTCGAAACGGTGCATATCCGCGGCTCATACAACGTGCCGCTGCCGCTGCTCTCCGAACACGCCGATGAGCTCGCAGGGCGGCTCGGCCGACGCACCGTACTGGTCTGCCAATCCGGCACGCGTGCCGAACAGGCACGGCAGCGCCTCAACGGCGCCGGCGTGGAAGCCGCCCATGTATTGACCGGAGGCATTCCCGCCTACGCGGCCGCCGGCGGCGACGTCGTCCACGGCACCCAACGCTGGGACCTCGAACGCCAGGTCCGCCTGGTCGCCGGCTCCCTCGTCGTGACCGGGCTCGCCGGCGGCAAGTTCCTCTCACCGAAATTCCGCATGCTCGCCGGGGCCATCGGCACCGGACTGACCTTCTCCGCCGCGACCAACACCTGCGCCATGGGCAAAGCACTGGCCGCAATGCCCTGGAACCGCGCGGCTCGGGAGCCAACCCGCGAAGCAGTCATCCTGCAACTGCCCTCCCGGGGACCGGCACCGCAGACCCAGGCTTCATGATCGCCGCCGCCCTGGCCCTGGGACTGCTCGTCGGAGCGGTCCTGGGCCTGGTCGGGGCCGGCGGTTCCATCATTGCCGTTCCCGCGCTTGTCTACGGCGTGGGAATGAGCACCCACGACGCCATCCCCACCTCACTACTCGTCGTCGGACTCTCCTCCATAGCCGCCGTCATCCCCCGTATCCGCACCGGTATCAGCTGGCGTATCGCACTGCCGGTTGGGGCCGCCGGCATTCCAGCGGCATGGGGCGGAGCCGCCGCCGGCCGGCTCCTGAACGAAGAGGTGCTCCTTCTCGCCTTCGCCGCCATCATGGTGGCCGCCGGGGCCCGGATGCTCCCCAAGACTCCAGAGATAACCGGACACTGTGGCTCCGATCAGGGATCCTTCCTGCGATCGTGCTTACCCAAGGCAGCCGCCGTCGGACTTGGGATCGGTTTTCTCACCGGACTGCTCGGCGTCGGCGGTGGCTTTCTCATCGTTCCGGCACTGACGCTGTTCCTCGGTCTGTCGATGTCGCAGGCCGTCGGAACATCACTGGTCATCATCACCATCAACGCAGCAGCAGGATTCAGTGCCCACGCCACCGGCTTCACCATCGACTGGGTCCCAACACTGGCCTTCGCAATTCCCGCCATCGCCGGCTCGCTCGCCGCGAGCCGCCTGTCACACAAACTCAACAGCAAACACGTTCGCACCGCCTTCGCCATCCTCGTGTTCGCCGTCGCCGCCATCGTGGCGGTGAGCACCATTATCGGCATCATCGGCGGCTGACGATTCGCCGCTCCTTTCGTTCCACCGCGCTCAGCGACTGTCCCAGTGCCGTAACCGCCACCGGGGTTGATCGATGCACCAACCGCATCTGCAACTAGTAAGCAAACCTGGCACTGGATTTCAAGCAACTGGGTGCGGTGTCGGACCTGCAAGCGGTAGAGAGACACCTGCCTGTGAAGGGGACCCTCCGTGCCGCTGGGCGCCGGCCCATACAGTCGTACTCAATATTCACTGCGCCCGGCTTCGGGAGAGCAATTTAGCGCCGTCAGGCCTTAGTTCTCCAGTGGGCGAGACGTGCCGGTACAGCGTCTGCCGGGTGATGCCGAGTTCTTTGCAGAGATCACCAACCTTGGTGTCGGGCTGACCCATGGACGCTTTCGCCAGGCGGACTTTGGCGGACGTCATTTTGTAGGGCCGGCCGCCTTTTCTGCCCCGGGCGCGGGCCGATGCCAAGCCGGCCATGGTTCGTTCGGAGATGAGTTCGCGTTCGAATTCGGCCAGGGCGGCGAAGATCCCGAAGACCAGTTTGCCGGAGGCGGTGGTGGTGTCGATCGCTGCACCCTGACCGGTGAGGACTTTGAGCCCGATGCCGCGCTCGGTGAGGTCGTGGACGATGTTGACCAGATGGCGCAGGTCCCGACCGAGCCGGTCCAGCTTCCACACCATTAGAGTGTCCCCGTCCCGCAGGGACCGAAGGCAAGAGACCAGCTCGGGGCGGTCCTCTTTCTTGCCGGAGGCCTTGTCTTCATACAGCTGCGCAGGCTCGATGCCGGCGGCAAGGAGCGCGTCGCGCTGCAGGTCAGTGGCTTGGGAGCCGTCGGCTTTGGAAACGCGCATGTAGCCGACCAGCATCAGGTTTCTCCTCCATCATTTATACGTTCGTTTACGTGACATGAGAACCGAAGTATCGCCGCCACATAAAATTTGTCACTTTACCCGTTACTTATTCTATGTCGTGCAGACCCCGCTAAAAGCAGTTAATGTGACAGAAATTCGAGAGGGATGCCAAGTTCGGCGAAATCGTTCCGAACTCGGTGGACGTGCTCGTCGTCGTCGCTGCGGTAGAGCGTCATGAGATTGAATAGCTGGCGTGCGCTGTCCGGGTTCTGCTTGGCATCCTCGACGGCGTCGTGCAGGGCTTCGTTAAGGGATTTCGGGCATCCTGTTGTTACCAGTGGCTTGCCAGGATCAAGAGAGGTGTCGGGTTCCGGGAGGAACAATGCGGCATCGCGGCCCAGACCCGTCAGGTGACCGTTCTCGAGCACGCGCATTGCGATGGCTGCGGCTTCGAGGGTCCGCGTCTGCCTCTGCAGGGTCTGCGCTTCAAAGGGCCGCCACATCGCTTGACCGGCTCGCACGGGATATCCCGCGCGCTGCCACACCTCGCGCGTCAGCCGCTGCGCGGCACCGCACTCGCTCATGGTTGCACCAAGCTCATCGACCACAGTGCGCAGCAGCCGGAACCACGTGCCGGCGTGGATGCGATGCCGTGGAAGGTCGACTACTCCGGCTGTCAGGGCTTGCCACGTCCGGTCGTCCATGCGCCGGATCGCCAGCGAGGCTCTCTGCGGTTCGGGGGCGCTCGATGGGTCGCGCCATGCGTAGTAATGGCCGGGCGGACCGTCGTGGTGCTCAAGCCAGCAGTGGTGGACGGGGCAGGAGAGCATCAGTGGCAGCGACCACACCACGAGGTAGGGGTGAGGAGACGTGGAATCTCGCACACATTGTGGGCAGGTTCGGTGGTGTCGGACAGCGGCGGTCGGGACCCATGCTCGCCACGAGCTCACCGTCCGGCGACGACGGTTCCTCTCGGGCAAGAGAACGGTCAATTGCCGGATGTAGGTGCTGAACGCGTCGGGGCCAGGCTCGACGTCGTCCAAGAGCCACGGGGTGTACCCGCTGATGCTCATGCCGTGAATCCGATCGGAGCTGACTCCGGTTTGGATCGCTAGTTGCTCGATCAACCCCTCCGGTGGGGCCAGGTCGAGATCCGTATCGCGGTCGAGGGAGTAGCCGATATCGAATGCAAGATCATCGACGGTGATCCCATACCCGTCGGCGATCCGGTGCAGCCATGAGGTGAGGGCTTCACCCGGAATCGGCCGCGGATGGATCGGCCAGCGGGCGGTCACATCAGCTCGCGTTCAAACAATCGCCGCCGCTCTGTGGGGCCAACGTAGTCGGCCATCGTCAGCGTCCGGTGGTTGATCGTCTCAGCGCCGGACTCGACGGCCGCGACCGCGGCCGCGGTCAGCAGGTGCGCAAGCTCACCGATCGTTCCTTCACTGCGGGCGAGCAAGTACTGCGTCATGTCGTCGGTCTCGATGCGGGAGGGCCGCCGCAATGGGAAGGCCGCCGCGAAGCTGGCCAACAGCGACCGGGCGTCCTCGCCTGCCTTCCAGACAGGCAGCACGAACGGCTCGAACCGATTCTCCAGTTGGTCGTCCGAGCGTATCGCCAGGTATGCCTCACGGGTGCCGACTCCCACGAGCGGGATGCGCAGCTCGTTGCCAAGGAATCGCAAGAGGTTCAAGAACTCTCGACGGACGTCACCACGTCCAGCAAGCACATTGTGCAGCTCATCGATCACCAGCATCTGCACACCGACCTCGCGCAGTAGGGAGAGTGCGAGGCGCTCGAGCTCGATCACACGAGGGCGCGGCCGTAGCGGCGCGCCGAGGGCTGCGAGGATTGCTGTATAGAACCGCAACGGGGACGGCTCCGAGGGCATCTGAACGCACAGCACCGGGATGTGTTCCCGATCCAACTCAGTCGTGGGCAGGTGCTGTCGACGGAATCTCTCGATGATCATGGACTTGCCGTTATTCGTCGGCCCCACCAGCAGCAGGTTGGGCATGCGTTGCTTCCGTGGCCACCCGAGCAGCGTTTCCAACCGCCCGACAGCCTCGACGGCTTTCGGGTAGCCGATCCAGCGGTCGGCTCGAATCCTGTGGACCCGCTCGGCAGCTGGCAGCCGCGCCGTCGACTGTGCAGATGGATGCAGATGCGACAGATCCGGTGGCTGGTCCTCGTCGACTGTCACCATTGTTCAATCTCCTCGAAGCGGGCCGCAGGCCGCATCGCGCCCGGTTCCGGCGCAGTCGCCGGCGGAGCCGGTGTCGGCGCGGGAGACGCCTTTCTCGTGGTTCCCGCGTGATTACGGCGTTCAGCTTCCCGGCGGGTCCGCTTGGTGGTCTTCTCGGCGGTCTCAGAGATGTGACGCATCTGTTCGATCATCCGAAACAACGCGACCTCGTCGACTTCGGCGGCACCGCGTTCACGCAGTCGTGCCAGCGCCTGCCGGTGCTCCCACACGCTGACAGCAGGATTCGACAACGTCCGATAGGGCACCTCTAGGTATTCCTCGCCCTCAGGGTCCAGCACCCATATTCGGCTGATGTCGCGCGGGTCTCGGCGGATGATGAACTGTTCGAGACTCTCGCGACGCGCGATCCAGGGCTTGAGCACGTTGGCGAAATAACGCACGTGATCGATGACGAATCCGGTACGCGTCAGCTTCCGCCGGATCACCGGCAGGAAATCCACCAAGAACGCTGTCGGATTCGCCGTGACCACAGGAGAGCCGTCCGCGAGGACACCCTCAGCCCAGCGCCCAGCCGGAGTCAGGCCCAGCGTGCTGTGGACGGTGCCGTGGTACGCAGCCACTGCCAGGCTCAGCCACTTCTCCAGTTCGGCAAGAGTCAGTGCAGCCATTTTCTCGGAGTCATACCGGCCACGCTCACCTGGGTCCGAGAACGTCGTGCCTGGCAGCTCGTGGATCTCGCGCATTGCCGTGCCGATGACGCGTTCTACGATCCCGCCGTAATGCGGCTGGCCCAGCGGCCGGTAGTCCAGTGCGATGCCGTGCTGCTCACACCCACGGGTGAGTGCCTCGCTCTTGAACTCGGCGGCGTTATCGACGAACAACGCCTTCGGCTTCCCGCTCATCGGCCAGTCTGCTTCGATCCCGAGTCGTTCCAGCCGGGGCCGTTTATCACCGGTTGCGTGAGCTAGGCATAAGCCCACAGACACCGCCGAGGGCGGCTCCAAAGTCACGACCATGCCCACGAGACAGCGACTGCACACATCGATCGCCAACGTCAGATATGGGCGGCCGACAGGCTTCCGTTCCCGCTCATCGACGACGATCAGATCAATGACGGTGTGATCGATCTGTACCTGGTCCAAGATGGACCCGATCGCTGGGACGTCATCACCGGCCGACTGCAAGGGCCGCACACTGTCGGGCCCTTCTCGTCGCCGACCGACTGCTATCGGATTCATCCGTGCGATTCGCGTCTCGACCGTGTTCCGCGCCGGCACCGGCAACCCCCGCACAGCACAGACTCGGGCGATCTCGCGGTGCAGCGAAGCGATGCTTCGCTTCTGTCGCGTCAAGTACCGTGTGCGGACAAGCTCGCGAATGACCTGCTCGACCGGCTCCGACAGCCGATTACCACCCCTGCCACCGTCGGACCGTCGGCTGGCGAGATCGGTCACCAGACCAGAGCCCTGACGGTAGCGTTCCAACAGCACGTACACCTGTCGGCGAGAGATTCCCAGCTCGACGGCGGCTTCATCGGCAGCAGCCACCCCAACATGGTCACGCTCGGCGAGATTGCCGATCACTTCAGCACGCAACCGAGTTTGCTCCCACTGAGCATCCGACATCGTTAAATGCCCCGGCGACGGGATCCCGTATGGTTCTTCGTCCATCCCTGCCTCTCCTTTGAGAACAGGACTATTGAGCAAAAACGACTTTAGTGCACACGACTACTGAACGGCCAGCGTTCAACAGCCGACTGCACAACCCCCGAGAACACGGGGCCGGATGTGCAGGCGACTTCGGAAAATGACACCTCTCGATAAGTAGCGGTGGTGTCCGGTGAGGGTTCCCCTTACGGGCATGCGATCTGGGCTGACGCCTGTGGCCGAGTGTTCAGTGCGCGCTGTATAGTTCAGTCCATGCTGACTATTGCTTCGCGTCTCGACGTGATGAACCGCCTGGGTCGTGCACTGGCCGACCCCACTCGATCCCGGATCATCTTGACCCTGCTCGACCATCCCGCTTACCCGGCGGAACTGGCCCGAGATCTGGACCTGACACGCCCGAACGTGTCCAACCACCTGGCATGCCTGCGCGATTGCGGGATCGTCGTCTCCGAGCCCGAGGGTCGTCGGACACGATATGAGATCGCCGATTCGCACCTGGCGCAGGCGCTGACGGCACTGGTCGATGCCACCCTGGCAGTGGACGAAGACGCCCCGTGCATCGATCCCGCCTGCTCGCTTCCCGGATGCGACCCAGCTGGGGAGGGCGCATGATCCTCACCTCGGTCTTGCAGGCGATGGGCCTGTTCGCAGCGACCAACATCGACGACATCATCGTGCTCTCCCTCTTCTTCGCGCGAGGGGCAGGCCAGCGCGGCACTACCGCCCGCATTCTGGCCGGCCAGTACCTCGGATTCGCCGGCATCCTCGGTGCCGCGGTCCTGGTGACCATCGGTGCCGGAGCATTCCTACCCTCGGCAGCCATCCCGTACTTCGGTCTCATCCCTCTGGGCCTCGGCCTCTGGGCCGCATGGCAGGCCTGGCGCGGAGACGATGACGACGATGACGACGAGGTCAAGGTTGCCGGCAAGAAGGTCGGCGTGTGGACAGTCGCAGGCGTCACCCTTGCCAACGGCGGCGACAACATCGGCGTCTACACCCCTGTCTTCCTCAGCGTGGAACCTCTCGCAGTAGTCGCCTACTGCATCGTCTTCCTCGCGCTCGTCGCGGTCCTGGTGGCCCTGGCAAAGTTCGTCGCCACCCGCCCCCCGATCGCCGAAGTGCTCGAACGCTGGGAGTACATCCTCTTCCCCATCGTTCTCATCGGCCTCGGCATCGTGATCCTCGTCAGCGGCGGAGCCTTCGGACTCTGACGTAGCGGCAGCGATCCAAACGGCCCCGACCGGGCGCACCCCTCTCGGTTCAGACCGCGACACCTACCTGCAGCCAGTCCTGCGTGATCGCGGCAACAAGACCGCCACGGAGCGCTGCAAAAACCCCGCCACCAAGCGAACGAAGCCACACTGAAACATCGGCTTGCTGAGCCTGCGGCCGACGATTCCTGCGCCCCGCGGCTTGGACCGGCCGCGCGCCGCGGCAACATAAATTGGCTGCGGTGATGTCGTTGGCGCTGGCGCCGGCACGGGTTGTGTCGACGCCGAGGCAGCCTCGGTCGGTGGCGGTGGTTTCGGGCTGTCGGGATGCGGCAGTCCGTAGATTCGCGCGGCGCTCTCGCCGCAGAATGCAGCACCCGCGGGGATGCGCGCGGCGTAGGCGCGTAGGTCTGCGAGCGGGTGGTTCGTGGTCGCCTTGGCAACGCGGACGCCACGGCGGGGTGCCGCGAGACCGCGCCGGCGAAGCTGCGCCCGCGTCATACCCGCGGCCTTTCCGGCGGCGACAGTAAACGGGGCGTGCAAAAGCTCGTGCGGAATGTCTGGGGAGGTCACGCGGGCAAGCTACCCCGCGCGACCCGTCTCATGGTGTGCCTGTCCACAGGTGCCTGTGACGGCCCACCTTGGTGTCGCCGAGATCCCACTTCTGCGCGCAAGAGTGGGACATTAGGGACACTTTGTGGCGACGCACCGAGGAGTGGGGCGCACCTCACTTTGGCGCCGCAACATAGTGTCCCCGAGATCCCACTTCTGCGCCGAAAAGTGGGATTCCGGGGACACTTTGTGGCGGGGCGGAACGCCCCAGAGACGAAAAGTGCCGGACCGCAGAACGCCTCTCGGCGGAAGGCCGCTCGAAGCGGCAGAAATTGGAGCCCGGGGTTACTGCGGCCCGGCGTCGTCAATTCTACGACCCGAGACAGAGCACGCAAGGCGTGTTCGCCCCTCGCGAGCATGCGGGCGCGTCGCGTTGCGCTCGCGCCGGCACGATGCCGAACGAGCAGCCTGGGCCAGGCGACCGACCGCCCTCAGCGCACCTGCGCGCGGCCCTGCCCCGCGCATCCGTCGCCAGCCGATGCCCACCGCCTTGACCAAACCCGCGAGCTGCCGCAACCACGCGTCCAACGACGCGTAGCCGGGCCCACCCCGCTAGTCGAGGGCGCCGACGCGCCAGAGTTTCGCGCTCGACGCGAGGTCGCGCGCGAAATCGAGGTAGCGCGCGCCCCGGCGCAGCGCGGCGGATGCGCGGGGCGGGTTCGCGTGCTCGTCCGACTCGGCGACGGCGGCGGCGCCCTGCGACATGACGGCGCAGAAGGCGGCGGCGCGGTCGAGCGCATCCGCGAAGTCGCCCGTGAATGCGCCGCGCAGAATCGTCTCGATGAGCGACTGCAGTTCAGCGGGGCCGGTCGGCTCGACGGCGCCCGCAACGACGTGGTTGATCGACACGTCGATCTCGGCGCCGCGGCGATAGAGATAGCTCGCGTTCGCCGCATCCTGCGTCACGGCGGCGTGCACGAGGTAGAGCCGCCAGAGCGATCCGGGCAGGCTCTGCGCCGCGGCCGGCGCCCACAGCTGCACGAGGTCATCGAGGCCGTTGTGGTTCGCGTAGCGCACGGTGCGTTCGACCACATCCGGGTCTTCGCTCTCGTGCACGCGGTTGAGCAGCGCGTGCGCCGTGTCGTGCGCTACACGGTTTACGGCCGCGGGATCGGGAGCTCCCTCGAACACGTCAAACGCCTCGATGGGCATCCGCACCGGTCGATGAAAGCGTTCCACAGCATCTCCCTCCGGCCCGACGATCGCCGGGCAACGCCCCCAATTCTCTCGCGTTCCGCGCCGTGATGCGAGGGGATGCGCGCTCGGCGAACCACGTTCGGCCCGGCGCAGGCGCCCCGCAAGTATTCTTGTGGTCATGGCACTTCGTCCTTCCTCCCCCGCATCCGCCTCGACGGAACCCGCCGCGTCGACCCACGACAAGGCAACGTTGAACGACTCGACGAGTCAGCGCGTGCAGCCGGGAACCCCGGAGAAGCGCTGGTCGGCGTGGATTTGCGCCGCACTCATCGTGATCTCGATGTTCCTGCCGTGGTGGCTCACCACCTACCCGATCCGCAACGACGCCGACACCCTCAACGGCTGGCAGCTACTCGGCTTAGGCCTTGGCTTCGGTGACTGGGCGAGCCAGACCGGACTCTCCGCCTTCGGTAACGTGCTCTGGGGCGTCGTGCCGACCGCATCCAGCCTGATTCTCGCGCTGCTGCTTGTCGTGCGCGCGACGCGTCCGCGCGCCCTGCCCGCCACGAACATCGCGCTCTGGGCGATCTTCTCGCTGCTGTGCCAGCTCTGGCTCGTCGTGCTCGGCTGGGTGCGCCTCGAGACGACCTTCGGCGAGTTCCCGACCCTGTGGGGCATGCTCCCGGCGACCATGGCCGCCGTCTTCACCGCCGTCACCCTCTACAACTGGTGGCGCCGCGGCGAGCGAGGCCTGTGGCCGTCGCGCAAGCGTCGCCTCGGCCCACCGCTCGAGGCCGACGACGGCATGGACGAGCTGCTCGACCTCAGCGACGAGCCGGATGCGCGGGTCGCGTCGGAGGCGTCCGGACTGACGGATGTGCGGGCCGAGCAGGGTCGCGCGGCAGCGCCCGGCGAAGCCAGCCCAGCCGAAGCCGCGGATGCGTCGGACGCGGCGGCGAACAACGACCTCACCGATGGCGGTTCGACGCGCGCGTAGCCGCTAGACTTGCGGGCGGGCCTATAGCTCAGTTGGCAGAGCAGTGGACTTTTAATCCATGGGTCGCGGGTTCGAGCCCCGCTGGGCCCACCGCCATCGCTTCACGGGAATGCCCAACATCAGTCGGTGTTGGGCATTCCCGCTCTCCGTGAACGGTCCCTGGACGCGCGAGCTCGCCAGCCCACAGTCACGACCTCGTCGTTTCATGGGCGGCGATTCGTGCCCACCGAATCTCCCAGCTCCCGACGTTCAGAAAAGTTGACGTACGTCTGGTCGGGATCCGGAGAGCTCCGCGCCCGCGTCGACGGCGTAGAACTCGCCGAAGCGCCCCTCGGGCGTCAGCAGCGACACTGAAGGCCAGGCGACGAGCCGCTGATCCGCATCCGTTTGGCCGGTCGAGCTACCGCAACCGGTCGAGCATGAACCCAACGAGCTCGTTGAACCCCTCGCCCGAGCGAATCGTCGAGCGCTCAATGTGGCGGGGCGAGCGGTTGCCCGAGAAGTGCAGCGTCACCGAACTGGCGACTCCGCCGCGGGCGCCGACGTGGCTGTTCAGCCCGATCGATTCGACCGCACCCCAACGCACGATCTCAATGGGCGATGGCGCGTCGATGGTGAGGTCGCGGTCGGCAAAGACGAGAAAGTCGTTCGTCGCGAAGGTCGCCGAGAACACGACCGAGTCGAACCGCTTTGTGCCCGACTCCGTCAGCGTCGCGGTCGCGCGAAAGCTCCGCGAACCGATCGCCAGCAGGACGCCGGCGAGCGTGTCCTGATACCGGTGCGATTCGTCGGTGCGCGACGACACCGGCAAGCTGATCCCGAGCCATTCGTGCAGCTCCGCGATATCCAATTTTCTGCCTCCATCACCTCGAAACGTGACCTGCCGCCACGACAAACGAGGCGGCAGGTCACGCACTGCTGAGGGTTAGAGGAACGTCAGTGCAGGAAAGTTCCTGAGATGACCTACAACGTCAGCATGACTTTGGTCGCGCGGCGCTCGTCCATGGCACGGTAGGCCTCGGCCGCCTCCTCGAGCGGCAGCGTGAGGTCGAACACCACACCGGGGTCGATCTCATCGCGCATGATGCGGTCGATGAGGTCGGGCAGGAATCGGCGCACCGGCGCGGGGCCGCCAAGCAGACCGACCGATGCGAAGAAGAGCTCCTGGCCCTCAAGCTGCACATCGTGCGACACCCCGACGAAACCGACGCGGCCACCGGCGCGCGTCGCGTGAATCGCCTGCTGCATCGACTCTTGCGTGCCCACGGCTTCGATCGTCGCGTGTGCGCCGTAGCCGCCGGTGAGCTCCTTCACCTTCGCGACGCCGGCCTCGCCGCGCTCCTCGACGATGTCGGTCGCGCCGAATTGACGCGCGAGCGCCTGCCGGTCGGCGTGGCGCGACATCGCGATGATGCGCTCGGCGCCAAGCTGCTTCGCCGCGAGCACGCCGAGCAGGCCGACCGCGCCGTCGCCGACGACGGCGACGGTCTTGCCCGGACCCGCCTCGGCCGCGACGGCCGCGTACCAACCCGTCCCAAGCACATCCGACGCCGCGAGCAGGCTGCGCAGCTGGGCCTCGGTCGGCTCGCCGGGCACCTTTACGAGCGTGCCGTCGGCGAGCGGGATGCGCGCGAACTCGGCCTGGGTGCCGATGCCGCCCATCATCACCTGGTGGATACAGCGCGACTGGAACCCCGCCTCGCAGATCTCGCAGGTGTTGTCGGATGCGACAAATGAGCCGACCACGAAGTCACCGACCGCGACCTCCCGCACCTCGTCACCGACCTGCTCGACCACGCCGATGTACTCGTGGCCCATCGGCGACGGTCCATTCACCGGCTGCGCGCCTCGGTACGGCCAAAGGTCAGAGCCACACACACAGGTCGCGGTCACGCGAATGACGGCGTCGGTCGGCGCCTCGATCGTCGGCTTGGCGACTTCATCAACCCGAACGTCGCCGGGCGCGTACATCATCACTGCTCGCATTTTTGCTCCTTCGATAGAGAGTCGCATCGCTGGTAGAAAACCGCGGCTCCGCCACAAGACCACGTCAGTGGTCGAGATCGGTGGCTTCACTAGGAAACCGCATCGCTGTTGGAAAAGCGCAGAGAAGTGAGAAAACCGCGGCAGGGATCCTCACCCGGCGCCGAGCTCGCCGCGCGCTGCTAGCTCGGCAGCTCGGCGCCGGCGACCAGCTCACGCAGCGCGGCGACGTGCTCGTCGAAGGTCTTTGCGCCGAGCTGCGTGATGCGCACCGAGGTGCGACGGCGGCGGTCGCGCTCGCTCGTCGCGAGCTTGCTCGTCGTGACGTACTGCAGCTCGGCGAGCGTCTTGATCGTCTTCGAGAGGTTCGCATCGGAGAGATCGAGCGCTTCCTGCACCGCCGTGAACTCGGCGCCCTCGAGCGGCCGCAGCAGGCTCAGGATGCGCAGCCGGTTCGGCGCGTGGATTTCGTCGTGGAACACGGGATTAACGGACACTGTTGTACTCCGCAATCGAGACGCGGTCGTAGATCGGCCCGCCGACGCAGAACACGACGATGGCGGCGAGCATCGGGGCGAAGACCCAGAGGCTGAGTCCCTCGCCCCCGAGCGCTCCTGCCACCACCATGCACATGATCAGCAGCGCCATCATGACGATCAGCACCGTCCAGCTACGGGGGCCGTACGGCTTCGTGCTGGACACACCGGTGCGCTTTCGATAAATGAAGATGAGCGAGACGCTGATCGCGAGGCTCACGGCGAGTACGACAAGGTTCCAGCCGCCCGCGTGAATCAGTGCGGGCGCGGCCACGACGAGGGCGGCCGCAATCGAGAGCACGGGGTAGTACCAGCGGGGCGTCTTCATGCGCTCGCTGAAGGAAGCACGATCGGAGTCGATCTGCTGCAGGGCATCGGCGGCCGAAAAGTTCTCTTCGTTATGCGGGGCCATGTTGCTTTCCATGTGGTTAAACGAATCACATTCCACACGGTTAAGTCAATTGACTTTCCTGGGCGTTAAGTGAGTGCCGAGCGCATGACCCCGCGAGTCACCCGCCACGCCGAGCCCAGAGCATCCTCGTAGACTGCCCGGGTGAGTAATTCCGGCGACGGATGGGCGGAGGGCCCCGACGGCACCCGAATGTGGGGGCTGTTTGGCGCGGCCGGACTCGTCGCGCACGATCCCGACCGGGGCATCCTGCTGCAACACCGCGCACCCTGGAGCCACTACGGCGATACCTGGGGCATCCCCGGCGGCGCACGGAATCTCGACGAGACGCCGGTGCGGGCGGCGCTGCGAGAGTCGTTCGAAGAGGCGGCGGTGCCGCAGGATGCGGTGTGCCCGCGCTTCACCTACGTGCGCGACCTCGGCTTCTGGAAGTACACGACCGTCATCGCGCGGGTGACGACGCCGTTCGAGGCGCACATGAACGACAACGAGTCGCACCAGCTCGCCTGGGTGGCCGTCAACGAGCTCGAGCGGCTCCGCCTGCATCCCGGCTTTGCCCTCGCCTGGCCGACGCTGCGACCGCTGCTGGATGCGCGGGTCGAGATCATCGTCGACGTCGCGAACGTCATGGGCTCGCGGCCCGACGGCTGGTGGAAGGATCGCGCCGGTGGGGCCCGGCGCGTCGTTGCGGAGATCTCCCCCATCGCCGCGGACGGCTGCCCTGCGTCGCTGTTCGGGCTCGACGTTGCGACCGCCTGGCCGCGCGTCACGTTCGTTGTCGAGGGTGCGGCCCGACCCGTGTCCGAGGCCTGCGCATCCGAGCCCGGGGTGCGCATCCGCGCCGCCGCCGGCTCGGGCGATGACGAGGTCGTGGCCGCAATTGAGCCGGGTATGACGACGCTCGTGGTGACGAGCGACCGCGAGCTGCGGGCCCGCGCCGAGGCGCTCGGAGCCCGCACCATCGGCGCCGGCGCATTCAGGTCTGCGATGGGGTTCAGCAAATCGTCGTAGAGTCGAGATGCCGACCTTTTGCTCGCGCATGCCCTGACCGCGTACCCCGGGAAGACTGATGATTCGAGACACGAGCCGACTCGTTGCCGAACAATTCGCCGCCGCGTACGGGGCACAGCCCGAGGGCGTCTGGTCGGCACCTGGCCGCGTGAGCATCATGGGCGACCACACCGACATCGAGGACGGGCTCACGCTCGCACATGCGACTGAACAGCGCTCGGCGGTCGCGATGTCGCGACGCGATGATTCGGTCGTGCGGGTGCGCACCGACCTCGCCGGCGACGTCATCGAGACGACGCTCGAGCAGCTCGTGCCGCCGGCCGAACACAACTGGTTCGACTATCCGCTCGGTACGATCTGGGCGGGGCTCGAGCACATTCAAATGTTCAACTCCGAGCTCATCGACGGCGACGAAGATGCGGCGCTCGAGCCGACTGGACTCGACCTCTTTATTACGACCGACCTGCCGATCGGCGGCGGCCTCGCTTCGAGCGCGTCGATCTGCGGTGCGATCTCACTCGCGATCAACGCACTGTGGGGGTTTGAGCTCGACGTGCAGCGGCTCGCGCGGCTCGGCTACCGCGTCGAGAACAACTATGTCGGCGCCTCAGCTGGCCCCGCCGACCACGTCGTCTGCCTGAGCGCCGAGGCGAACAAGGACGTCTTCTTCGACGCGCGCGGCAACGACGTGACGCTGCTCGATGCCCCGCCACTCGCCGAGCTCGGCCTCGCGCAACTGCTCGTGCACTCGGGCGAGAACCACCGCAACTGGGAGGGCATCGTCGCCGACCGCCACGATGCCTGCGATCGGGTCGCGCGGGCGCTCGGCTGCCAGTTTCTGCGCGAGGTGAAGTTCGAGGACTTTGAGGCCGCGACGAACCTCGACCCCGTCGACCGTAAGCGCGCAGCGTACGTGCTCACCGAGATCCAGCGCGTCCTCGACATCACGCGGGTGCTGCGCACCGACGGCGTCGCCCACACCGGGCCGATCCTCAACGCCTCGCAGCAGTCGCTGCGAGAAGACTTCGAGGCGTCGACGCGGCGCATCGACCTCATCACCGAGCTCGCGCTCGCGAACGGCGCGCTCGGTGCGCGGATGACCGGCTCGGGCTTCGGTGGCACGGTGTTCGTGCTGATCCCACTCGACCGCGTCGACGAGTTCCGCAACAACCTCAACGAGGCCTACGCCGAGTTCGGCTGGAACGGCCTCGAGGTCGTCACGACTTCCTCGGCCGACGGCCCCCGCCGCGACCTCTAGCCCCGGTCGCCTTCCTCGCGGCACACCCTAACTCCGCCAACGCCGCTGCGCCGTCAGCGCAGTTGAGTGGTCGGTTTTTGTAGTTTTGGCGTTGCCAAAACTACAAAAAC